>VFZK01000013.1 GCA_016871215.1 Acidimicrobiia bacterium
GAGCGCCGATTCAAGGGCCGGAATGGCCAGGGGCGGTTTCACCTCCACCCCAAACTTTACACCCAGACCCCGCCGGACCTTAACTTATTGCAGGCGAAAAATGGTCTGGACAATGGGGTCCACCTTATATGACCCTAATTTCGATGGTTCATATACTGCCGCGTTTTGAGGCAGCCTTTCTCCTCCAGTTTTTCGTCAGGCGCCTTTTCCGAGTCCCGCGGATTGCTCCGAGGGCACGATACCTCTCTCGCCAAACGGAACTTCCAACAGCCCGCGAGTCATAGCCGCCACGAGTTGTGCCGATGGATGCAGTTGTTGTCGAGAACGGTTCCAAGAGCTACCGCATTTACCCCAAGCCAGCAGACCGTCTCAAGGAGCTCGTTTTTCGCGGCAGGAAGTTTCATCAGGACTTCTGGGCACTGAAGAACGTCAGTTTTCGCGTCCCCCGGGGCAGCACTCTGGGTGTGGTAGGAGAGAACGGATCGGGAAAGAGCACTTTGCTGCAAATGATAGCGGGCACGTTGCAGCCAACCGAAGGCAAAGTAACTCTCGATGGGCGCGTGGCTGCCTTGCTCGAGTTGGGCGCCGGATTCAATCAGGAATTTACAGGGCGAGAGAATGTTCTTCTGAATGCAGCCATTATGGGACTATCGGAGGAAGAGACGGTTCAGAGACTTCCTGAGATCGAGCGATTTGCTGAGATTGGCAGCTTCATCGACCAGCCTGTCAAAACCTATTCGAGCGGCATGTATGTACGGTTGGCTTTCGCTGCTGCCATCCACGTCGATCCGGAGATCTTGCTCGTCGACGAGGCGCTCTCGGTGGGCGATGTCTACTTCCAGCAACGCTGCATGAGAAGAATTCGACAGATGAAGCAGGACGGCAAGACGATTCTGTTTGTTTCCCACGACGTCACGGCCGTGAAGAACTTGTGCGACTCGGCGTTGTGGCTGGAGCATGGCGAAATCAAAGGCATTGGTGAACCCGACGAGGTGGTTGGCAAGTATCTCGCCTCGATGACCTTGCGACGCGATCCCTATGCCGCCGAGCTGCCACGGAGTAGGACTGGGCTGCCGATGCAGGGTGGGGACTGGATCGTTCGCTCGCTACCAAATGTTGACCACCGCTGGGGCAACCGCCATGCCGAGATTGTTGGAATCCAGATTCTCGACCACAATCACACTCCATGCGAAGCGGCCGTTCATGGCGACCGCATCGTAGTTAGGGTTTCGGCTGCGTTTCATGACGACGTTGACCGTCCGATCGTCGGTTTCATGATGCGCAACCGCCTCGGTGAAGACATCTGTGGAATCAACACCTCGGCCGAGGGTCTGGTACTTCCTCCGACTCGGGCTGGCCAGTACCTCACAGTGGATTTCAGCGTGAAATTACCGCTGTTGGCGCCGGGCAACTATCACTTCTCGCCCGCAGTGGCTCAAGGCACGCACGAGCAGTTTGTGGTGTGCGACTTGGTGGAGAACGCTATTCGTCTTGTGGTTCACAGCCGAGCAATCGTGTACGGGTACATGAAGTTCGAGTCCCAAGTCGAACTCAGGTACATCGGGTGACGTCCGCCCTGCGTCGCAGGAAGGACAGCTGGCAAACTTTCTCCTTGGCTGAGGCTGAGATTGGTCCAAGCCGTCGTGGAATCCGGTGGGGATTCCACCTTGTGGGGCTTTGCACGTAAGCGTCCGCGTGGGGCCACGCCCTTCAATGGTCCCTCGTCAGGAGCCTCTGAATGGAATTCACAGGCGAGCGTGTCGTACCTGGCAAAGTCGAGCCAGACCTGTGGAACGAACATCTATCCCGGTACTACTTCGCACGGCCGGTAGCAGAAGGGCGCCGTGTTCTGGATGTGGGCTGCGGCACGGGGTACGGCGCCGCCTGGGTCGCGCGTTGGGCAAACAAGGTCGTGGCGCTCGACCTCTCGATGGAGTCTGTGGCGTTTGCCAAGAAGAACTATCCGGCCCAGAACTTGGAGTTTCTGGTGTCTGACTGCCGGAAGATCGCATTGGCTCCACAAACGGTTGATACCGCTCTTTGCTTCGAAGTCATCGAGCACCTTGCAGAGCAGGAAGCTCTGCTGGAAGAAATCAAAAGAGTGCTTCGCCCTGAAGGGGTCCTGGTCATCTCGACTCCTAACCGGATTTACTACACAGAGGAACGGAACGAGCGAAATCCGTTCCACGTTCGTGAGTGCGACATCGACCAGTTTCGCACCCTGCTCCAGGGGTCGTTTGCAAACGTTGAGCTGGCCTTCCAAAACCACGTTGCCTCGCTCTATATCGGGGATCCTCGTCAGGCAAGGCCGCTCAGAGCTGAGATGGAGCGTGGCGGAGGGGATCTGGAACGAACCGCGCACTACTTCGTGGCGGTTTGCTCTAATGCTCCATTGGCCAGCCGGAGTGCAGAGCCGATCATTTATCTTCCGGCAAGTGGGAACCTGCTTCGGGAAAGAGACCAGCAGATCAAGATCTTGGAAGAACGCATTCGAACGCTAGACCGGAAGATCCTGGAGCAGCAGCGCGAGTACGACTCGCAGAGCCGGTGGTGTCTTCAGCTCGGCCAGCAAATGCAGGAGCGTATGGAGTGGGCGCAGCGGCTGGAGGCGAGAATTCAGGAGCTCGATGCCCGAATCGAGGAGCTTCAGCACCAGCATCGTGGGTTAGAGGAGGAACTGCAAAAAAGAGCTGAGTGGGCCAAGGGGCTGAACCTGGAAGTGGCAGAGCGCGCTCAACGCCTTACCCAGCTACAGGCCGAATTCGACGAAAGAACCGCTTGGGCGCTTCAGTTGAACGAGGAACTGAAGGTCAGCCGGGGCAAGCTGGAGCGCATCAAACAATCCAAGCTGTTCCAGATTAGCCGAGCCCTGGGATTGGCGCCGAAGGAATGAGCTCAGCCTGGGCCGGTCTTTTGGCGATACGGAGCTCTGAACAGCAAGG
The DNA here is from genome assembly GCA_016871215.1 of Acidimicrobiia bacterium. Taxonomy (GTDB): domain Bacteria; phylum Acidobacteriota; class Terriglobia; order Versatilivoradales; family Versatilivoraceae; genus VFZK01. Next base: position 2,943 of record VFZK01000013.1, read on the forward strand.
TGCCCAGTCCATGCGCGTCTGTCCCAGAGCGCGTGTCCTGAGCCGGTCACGGACCCGTCTCGTGAATTAACTAGTAACCGATTCGAGAGCCATCCCTTATAATCCCACTCGTTTTCGCGAGGAGGCTTTCATGATTCTGGTTGTCGGTGGAGCAGGGTATGTGGGTTCCGTCCTGGTCCGTGAGCTACTGGAGCGAGGCTACGCCGTCAAGGTGTTTGACCGCCTCTACTATGGCGACCATGGAATCCGCGATGTCGCGGAGAGAATCAAATTGGAAGCGGGCGACATTCGCACCATGGATGTTTCCGTGCTGGACGGCGTGGACGCGGTAATCAACTTGGGTGGCCTCTCCAACGATCCTACTGCCGAGTACAACCCCAAAGCCAATTTCGAGATGAACACTCAGGCCACCGAAGTCTTGGCGGGGCTTTGCAAGAAGAGGGGCATTCGGCGCTTTATCTTCGCTTCTTCGTGCTCGATCTATGACGTCGGGATCGGCAACGACGAAAAAGACATCGTCCTGGACGAAGAGTCGCCCGTGAATCCGAAGGCTGCCTACTCCAGTTCGAAATATCAGGCCGAAAAAAGCCTGCTCGCCATGACCGGCAGCGATTTCTCGCCGGTGATCCTCCGCAAAGGGACTATTTACGGATTCTCCCCTCGCATGCGCTATGACTTGGTGGTTAACACCTTTCTCAAAGACGCGCTGTCGAAGGGGCATTTGACAATTCACTATGGGGGCGAGATGTGGCGTCCGCTGGTGGACGTGCGCGATGCCGCCAGGGCATACATCACTTGTCTGGAAGCGGACGAGGACAAAGTGAAAGGTGAAGTCTTCAACGTTGTCTACGGTAACTTCCGCGTCTCGGAGCTAGCCTTGCGCGTGGTTGAAGCGCTGAAGGAAGTAGACGTCAAAGCTGAGATACGGCCTGACTATCGCTACCACGGTGTTCGCAGCTATCGTGTCTCAGGCAAGAAGCTGGAGCGTACCCTCGACTTCACCCCAGAAGTCTCGGTGGAAGAGGCTGTGAAGGATATGGTGGAGAGCATCGCCCGGTACCGCTACAGCGATTTCGATAATCCGCGCTACTACAACATCGCCTGGATGAAGCTCCTGGAAGAAGCAGACCGGATCATCAAGGTGACAAGGTCGGTATTCGAGCTGGCGCCATCCTCCGCATTTCAGCCAACGGTAATTGGCGCACAACGCAGGAGCCAGGGGGCCGACCGTTGAAGATTCTTCTCACTGGCGCGAACGGCCAGCTCGGGCGTGACCTCGTCGACGCTCTGCGCGAGCATGAGTTGGTGAAAACCACGCACCAGAGTTTCGACGTCGTGGACTTCGATCAGGTTCAGCGTGTTGTGCGTGAATGCCAGCCTCAAGCGATCATCAATACTGCCGCGTTCCACAAAGTCGACCTCTGTGAAACCGAGGTTCTCGCTTCATTCGCAGTCAACGCCTACGGTGTGAGGAATCTCGCTCTGGCAGCGCGGGAAGTCGATGCCAAGCTGGTTCACTTCAGCACGGACTATGTCTTCGAAGGCAATGTGGCCGTGCCGCGCACGGAATCTGACCCCACCAATCCGATTAGCGCTTACGGCGTTTCGAAGTTGGCCGGAGAGAAGCTTGCCGCCTACTTGTGGCGCAAAAGCATCGTCATTCGGACCTGCGGGCTATACGGACACGCCGGCAGCAGCGGCAAAGGGGGCAACTTTGTGGAGATGATGCTGAAGAAAGCAGCGAATGGCGACGCGATCCGGGTTGTAGACGACCAGCGGCTCACCCCGACGAGCACTCGGGAACTCGCGAGGAAAGTGGCTGAGTTGCTGCCTTCCGGCGTTTCCGGACTTTTTCACATTACGGCCAACGGAGACTGCACCTGGTTTGAGTTTGCTCGCGAGATTTTCAAGATTGCCGGTGTTAAGGCGAACCTATCACCGACAACCTCTGAAGCGTTCAACTCGCCGGCGCGACGGCCAGCCTATTCTGTCTTGGACAACACCCGCTTGAAGAGCATGGGGATGGACGACCTCAAGGACTGGCGGGCCGCTCTACAGGAGTACTTGCAGGAGCGGCGGCAAGGAGGCTAACCAGGCCCGTCTCGTTGAGACCCGACTGGCTGCAAAGCCGGGTCGTCGCGCGCCATACCCGCGCTTCGTGCAACCTGCCGAAAGGATCGGCTGTCCCTTTGAAGCTCAGCGTTGTGATTCCAGTCTACAACGAGAAGAAGTCGCTGCTGGAGATCATCAGACGAGTTCAGTCTGCCCCGGTTGAAAAGGAAATCATCTTGGTCGACGACTTTTCGACCGATGGAACCCGGGATCTGCTGCATGTCCTCGAGAAGCAGCAGTTCAAAGTCCTGTATCACGAAAAAAATCAGGGAAAAGGTGCCGCCCTGCGCACGGGCTTCCGGCACGCAACAGGCGATTTTGTCATCGTTCAGGACGCAGACCTCGAATACGATCCAAACGAGTACCCCAAGCTTCTTCAACCCATTCTCAACGGCGCTGCCGATGTGGTCTACGGCTCGCGTTTCTCCGGCCACCGCAAGAACATGACCTCGCTGCACACCTTGGGAAATCTGTTCTTGACGGGGATTGCGAACTTGTTTTTTCGCACCTCCATCACCGACATGGAGACCTGCTACAAGCTCTTCAAGCGCGAAACGATTCAGGCTATTCCGATCGAGTGCAACCGGTTCAATTTCGAACCCGAGATTACAGCCAAGCTGCTCAAACGCGGCTTGCGAATCGTCGAAGTGCCAATTGCTTACTCGGGTCGAAGTTTCTCCGAGGGCAAGAAGATTACCTGGCGGGATGGCTTTTCTGCCGTCTGGACTTTGATCAAGTACCGGTTTACAGACTAGTGGGTTTCCACTCAACGTTTCCCACATCGGATTTCAGAGCTGCACGATGACGAGGCTTGTGGATCTTGGCGCCCGGTTGAGCGACCGCCACTGGATTCTCTTGCTGTTTCTTCCCTTCGACGTTCTAGTGGCCCTGACGATTCTGCTTGCGGATATCGCCAGCCTCCCGCTCTTTCTCTTGCGAACAGGGAAGAAGCTGCCCCTTTCGAAGCCAAACACCGATCGTGCGAGCATCGTTGTTCTCAACTGGGAGGGCCGTCATCTGCTGGAGGAGTTTCTCCCGTCGGTGGTTGAGGCCGCCAGGCACGATGGCCGCCAGCATGAGGTTCTGGTCGTCGACAACGGCAGTCGGGATGGAAGCGTGGAGTTCTTGAAGGCGCATTTCCCTTCAGTTCGCGTCATTCCGCTCGAGAGCAACCGGCGATTCACTGGAGGCAACAACGCCGGAGTTGTGGCAGCCAGACATGACATTGTCGTGTTTCTCAACAACGACATGGAGGTAGGCCGCGATTTCCTGAAGCCGCTACTGGCCGGGTTTCAGGATGAAAGGGTATTTGCCGTGTCGTGCCAAGTGTTTTTTCAGGACAAGACACGCCGCCGTGAGGAAACGGGAAACACGAAGGCACGTTGGAAGCTCGGATTCATTGAGCCTTACCACGATGCGGTTCCAGAAAAAGGTAGTGGCGGAGAGAGCTATCTTCCGATCTTCTGGGGTGGCGGAGGGTCGTGCGCCTTCGATCGGAATAAGTTTTTGGCCGTAGGCGGGCTAGACACCTTGTACGACCCGTTCTATCTGGAAGACACCGACCTCTCTTATCAGGCTTGGAAACGAGGATGGAAGAGCGTGCTCGCGGTCGAGAGTGTCGTCGTACACAAACATCGTGGGACCAACAAACAGAAATTCGGAGACAACTTCGTCGATAACACCATTCGCAAGAACCAATACCTCTTTATCTGGAAAAATATCACCTACTTCCCTTGGACGCTTTCTCATCTGCTCTATTTGCCGATGATCCAAGCTGGGTTTCTGGTGCAGACGAGCTGGCAGTTCGAAACGAAGGCATTCTTCCGGGCGTTGCTGCAGTTCCCGGAGGCTCTGCTGAAACGCTATCGAAGACGGAATGAATACGAGATGCAGGATCCAGAGATCTTCGCGAGGACTGGCGAGCCGGCAGGTTAATCTGGGCTGACCAAACCGATGGCACTCTCACCTCCTGAAGTTGTCTTCACCGAGCCGAGCACCAAGCCCATCGCGCCGTCACGGGCTGCACGGTTCCTTCGAAGCCTGCTCTTCTGTGGAGTGGGACTGCTGGGGTTCATTGTATTGCCTCCGCTTTGGATCGCCGATGCGCTTGCTTGGGTGGCTCGCCGATTTGTGAGCGCCAGCGACCCATCGCATCTCCCAAACAAGGAACAGGCCAGCATCGTGGTATTGAACTACGATGGCCGCCACCTGCTGCAAGAGTGCCTGCCTTCGGTGCTGGCGGCCGTTCGGCAGGACGGGCGCGACCATGAAGTGATTGTGGTCGACAATGGCAGCCGCGACGATAGCGTCGAGTACTTGCGCAGAGAATTCCCTGGTGTCCGGGTCGTCTCGCTGGATCGCAATTATCATTTCGCCCACGGGAACAACATCGGAGTCGCCGAGGCGAAGAACGACCTGGTCGTCCTGCTCAACAACGACATGTTCGTCAATGAGGGTTTTTTGCGGCCTCTGCTTGAGGGGTTCGCCGACGAGCGCGTTTTTGCCGTCGCTAGCCAGATCTTTTTTCAAGACCGCGAGCGGCGCCGCGAGGAGACCGGCAAGACCGGGGGAGAGTGGCGGTGCGGCGAGCTAGATTTTTTTCATGGCGAAGTCACTGCCGGTGACTTGCAGCGGAAAGCCGTGCCCGTGCTGTGGGCCGGGGGTGGCTCCTGCGCGGTCGACCGCCGGAAGTTCCAGGCATTGGGAGGCTTCGACAAACTCTACTACCCGTTTTATCTGGAAGACACAGACCTCTCCTGGGAAGCCTGGCGCAGGGGATGGACCGTCTGGCTGGCGCCCGCAAGCACGGTGATCCACAAGCATCGGGGAACGAGCGCGGCTAAGCATTCCCGCGAATTTATCGAGAATACCATTCGAAGGAATCAGATTCTTTTCGTCTGGAAGAACCTCGAAAAGATGACATGGCTATTCTTTCATGCATGGAGCTTGCCTTCGCGACTTCATGACGCTGCTCGCGAAGGCGATTTCGGATTTGAAATCCGGGCGTTCTTCCGCGCGCTCGAAAAGTATCCTCAAGCGCTGCGAAGGCGGTTCCGGAGCCATCTGGCGGCGGGATGGAGCGCACAGGAGGTGCTTGAGCGCACCTCTTACGTTCGGCGCTGGGTGGGCGTTGCGTCCATCGACTTCTCCAAGGGAGGGTTTGAAGAACAGCTTGGAGACGGCTGGTTTCCGGTCGAGGCTAACCCGGACAACGTGTATCGCTGGACGGGGCGAGAATGCTCGGTAGTGCTTTATCCTCGAGGGCAGGAGGAATATCTCCAGCTTCGCGGCGCCATCCCGGGGATCGAGCTCTCCCGCCGACAGGAACTGGGCGTCGAAATATTCCAGGATGGGAGCCTCATTTACTCTCAGTGGTATGACCGTCCGCAATCTCTGTTCTTGAAGGTCCGCGTAACTCTGGTGCCTTTTCAGCCGCACCGCTTTGCAGTCCGGCTCAGCTCGACCTTTTGCCCCACCGAACTTGGGACGAGCAACGACATCCGCAAACTTGGGATGACGATTTCGGAACTCAGCTTGGCGTAGGACGGCCACCGGCGGCGAGGTTTGGACCTGAGTCAGATGGAGCAATCCTTTCTCCTGTCCAAGGATTGCAAGAACCGTGAAGGCAAGCCGTGTCGAGCTTGCTCGGTGTCCCATGTTCAGGCGGCAAAAGGTAATACCAACCCAACGCTTTCGCTCCCTAGCATTTTTCGTTTCCTCCTGGTTTTTGGGGCGATAGTGCGCGGCCAGAGCGGTCGCGCAGCAGCAGCGAGGTAGTCTGATCTGAGGGACCAGCTGGAAAGATCGTTCGGATGTTCCGTGGCGAGTTCGTCAAGTCTAGGTGGGTACGCGATGTGGGATTCGACGACCCTTGCGGCAGCGCTGCCTGAACCCCCTGACCTGCCGCACTCTGAACTGGTTTGGTACCCCGTGGGACTCCCTGTCTGCCAGCCAAATGTGAAGTCCCTTCGCGGGCGCATCACATGCTGTGGTCCATGATGGCAATGCTGCTCGTCTCGTCGGTTCTCCATGTCAGTGCTTAACATCCTCGTCTTGACTGCCCACCCTCCGGTGGCTGGCTCCAGCGGCGGCGGCGCCCGGATGTATTACAACCTCAAAATCCTGGCTTCGAAACATCGCGTGTCGCTGATCTCGTTCGTCGAGCGCGAAGCCGAGCGCCAAACTCTGACGGGTTTGGAATCGCTAGGCATCGAAGTGCAGACGGTATTGCGTCGAGCCGAGCCTCCTCGCCACCTCTGGTTGCCAAAGCCACACGAGTTTGACGAATACGCTTCCAAGGAGTTTCGGGCACGAGTCCGACAGACGCTCGCAGCCGCGCATTTCGACGCGGTCCAGGCAGAGTACTTCCAAATGGCGCAGCACGTGCCCCTCGACTTGCCTCTCCTGAGGGTCTTGACCGAGCACGAGATCATCTTCTCGAATTTCCGTTCCGCTTTCGAAAGCGAAGAACGGCTTTTCCGCAAATGTGTCAAGGGATACGACTGGTTGGTCCAGCTGAACTACGAAGCCCGCGTCTGCCGAAACTTTCACCGCATCGCCTGCATGACCGACGAAGACCGAGCCATTCTGGCCCGTTTCGTGGCTCCCTCCCGCCTTCTGACAATTCCTATTGGCGTGGACAGTACCTACTTCGATCCAGGCCAGACACCAGGTGAGGAGTTGGCCCGTCGAATGCTCTTTGTGGGCAACTTCCGTCATCCCCCGAACGTACAAGCGGTCTATTTCTTCATACGCCAGATCTTTCCGCTCATTCGACGAGAGATTCCAGACGCCGAGTTCTGCATTGCAGGCGCGAACGCTCAGCTGCTGGACGAGAGCATCGTGCGAAGTGCCGAAGGCGTACAGATGAGCGGGTACGTTCCCGACATTCGGTCCTGCTACCGTAGCGCAGCTCTGTTTGTGGCGCCGATCCTCGCCGGTACGGGCATGCGAGTGAAGTTGCTCGAAGCGTTGTCGATGGCAAGGGCTGTCGTCGCCACTCCGTTGGCGGCCCAGGGGTTTCAGTCCAATCAGGATCGTGTGATGGAAACGGCTGCCAGCGCCGAAGCCTTCGCCCAAATTGCCGTAGAGCTGCTCCGGAATCCTGAGCTTCGTGGAGACATAGGCGCCAAGGCGCGGCGAATGATTCAAAAGCGATACGACTGGAATGTCATTGGAAGCCAGTTCCTAGACCTGGTGGAGGCTCCTCGTGCCTGACCGGGTGCTGCTGGTTTGCAGCTCGACATCTGCCAATGTTCGGCGAGCCATCGAGCGCTTCCCGAACGACGCCGTCTTTCAGCACTGCGACCTGGATTTGCTCTGCACCGCGGGAGACTTGCCTGAAGTCGAGAAACTGACCCAGTTCCGCCGATGCCTGGTTTTCCCGAAACGCCGCGACCGCGTGGCTGCCGCGCGCCTTTGGGCTCGCATCGTACGGGAACGGTATGCGGTGGTTGTGGTGCTGTGGTGTCTGGAGCCTGGCAGAACGCTGGCAAAGTTGTTTGCTCTGCTTTGCCTTGGTCGCCGGCTTTTGGTCTTTAACGAGAATGCCGACTGTGCTTTTCTGAGCCTCCCGTTTCTGTGGTCCTTTACAAAGGCCAGAATTCGATCTGGCGTTTTTGGCAACAGCCTTTGGGCCAGGGCGTTCGTGAGCCCCTTGAGACAGGGAATTGGGGGACTGGTAAGGTTGGCGTTGTTCCCCATGCGGCTGCTGGCTTTACTCGCATCGGTCGCCCTGCTCTATCTGAAGCGAGATTCTGGCGAGCGCCGCTGACGGACCGGTCAAGAAAATAAAGCAGCCGGTTCGACTTTTTGGCCTTTATTCGCATCTTTCGTTAACAAGGAGACCCATTGGCGCTTGTCCGGCTGACTGACAAAGATCTGGCTCAGAGGGTCGCTCGTGGAGACGGAGAAGCGTTCAACCTCCTGGTCGGCCGTTGGGAGCAGAAGCTTTTTGGCTACTGCTTGCGACTGACCGGCGATCGTGAAGACGCTTTCGACATATGCCAAGACACCTTCGTCAAAGCGTTCGAACAGATCAGCCAGCTCCAAGACTATGACAAGTTCTCTCACTGGCTGTTCAAGATTGCCCGCAATTTCTGCATCTCTCTCTACCGCGAGAAGAAGAGCTTTCCCCGCCACGAGCCTGACGCGGGTGAGGATGATGCAGAAGGGTTGGAAACGCTCCTGTCGTCTGGCTTGCAGGTGCGAATCGATAGCGCACAGCGTTTCGAGCCGGCAGAACTTCGCCTCATTGTCGAGCGGGCCCTCGATCATCTGTCGTTCGAGCAACGCGAGACCGTTGTCCTCAAGATTTTCGAAGGTCTGAAGTTTACGGAAATTGCAGCGATTGCCAATTGCCCGGTGAGCACGGTGAAATCGCGGTTGTATTTGGGACTTAGCGAGTTGAAGAAGTTCTTAAGTGGGAATGAACGCGGGGCATCATGAATTGCGAAAAATCTCGTGAGTTATTTGCAGACTACCTGGGCGAAGAGCTGTCGAGCGGCGATGGGCGCGAGCTTCAATTGCACCTGAGGTCCTGCGAAGGCTGTCGGCGGGAGCTGGCACTGCTCGGCAGCGCAAAGGCCACGTTAAAAGAGGCGCTGCCGGAGGTGGCGATTCCGCAACGCCTGGCGTTCGATTTATCGAGACCTCGGCGGCAGGATTGGCTACAGGGGTTCTTTCGGTCCCGCTACACGCCGTGGGCAGCAGCCGCTGCGTGCTTCGTGTCTTGTGCGGCCGCTCTTGCTTTGTTCCAGGCGCAACTCAGGGTCGATTCGGAGGGACTTCAGATCTCCTTCGGCTCTCAATCTCCAGCGGTGGTTCAGACGCCTCCGGTTGCCCAACCCGCTGCCGTTGCTACTCTCGGGGCGGACGAGGTCGACCGCCTGATCGAAGGGAAGCTGGCCAGTCTTGAACAAGCCCAATCGGCCCGTTTTGAGAGCAGATTGGCGGCGGCCAAGAGTGAGTGGCAAGCGCAACGGCGGCAGGACTGGCAGCAGATGACGGCGGACTTGCGTTATCTTGAAGCCAATCAGAGATCGATGGTGCAGGACGCGGCGCGGAACAGCAGCTACATTCAGACGCTAGCGCATAACCTTTACGCCAAGGACGAACGTCCAGCGACGGTGCAGTAGACCGGGTTCGGCCTATTCTTCTTAGACCTAAGGAAGCGATCGATGAACAAGCTCATACGTGTGATTGGTGTGTGTCTGTTGTCTGCTCTGTCTCTCGGTGCCCGAGGCCTATCCGAGGGAATGCAGCCTTTTACTCCAGAGTTTCCCGCGATAAAGCAGGAGTTGCAGAGCTTTCAGGAGATTATCCAGAAGACTCTTCTGCGGAACCTGCTGGGGCCTGTGCCTGTCTTGAGCACACCGAAAGGGACCTACCTGCCCGACTACGGTGCGGTCTTCAACGTCGAGGGAAACCTCTACGAGATTCGAGCAATCTCGCCGTTTGGCCAGCAGCCCCGCACCCAGAAGGAACTTGACGACGCCTACTACGCAATGCTGAAGCGTGTCGAAGCCTTGCGCACGCAAATGCTTCAGGCCATTGGCGACTACGGCGCCTCATTGGAGCACCTGAAGCCAGAAGAGACGCTGGCAGTGGTCGTTCATCTGTTCAGCGGCTACGACGATCCTAAGCGGCCTTGCCCAACGCAGCTGATTTTTCGCGTCAAGAAAGCCGCCGTGGTGGACTATCGAGACAAGAAACTCTCATTCGACGAGTTGCTTAAGAAGGTCGAGATCAATCGCTTTTGACCTGCAACCGAGAAGCGAATCTTGAATTCGCAGAGGACCTTCCTTGGCACGAAAGCTTATCGGACAGTTGTTGATCGAGAAGAACCTGCTTTCGCCGCAAGAGCTTCAGAATGGACTCGCCTTGCAACGCGAGCGGCGCGAAAAGATCGGGCGAATCCTGCTGGACCTGGGCTACCTGGCAGAGAAGGATTTGATGGCTGCGTTGTCGGAGCAGCACAAGGCGCCCCTTGTTGCTGCGTCGGAGCTGCCCGTCACCCCATTGGAGGTCGAACGACTCTCTTCTAAGTTCCTAAGGCAATTCAACGTGTTGCCGCTGGACCTCAAAGAAAACCTCCTGACGGTAGCGATGGCTGATCCGTCGGATACGGATACCGTCGAGTCCCTGCGTATGTTTACGGGGTACACGTGCTTGGTGCGGTTAGGATACGAGAACGACATTGCCGATGCACTGGAAAGGTTCTACGGCACTGGAGACTCTGGGACCAGAGGGCGGAGCGAAACCAGCGAAGAACTTGGTAGCTATGTCGAGGGTGGGGAGGACATCGAGCATCTCCGGGACATGGCCTCGGAAGTCCCGGTTATCCGCCTGGTCAACAACCTGATCTCGCGCGCGGTCGAAAGAAGAGCCAGCGATATTCATATCGAGCCATTCGAGAAGGAATTTCGGGTTCGCTATCGGATCGATGGCATTCTGCAGACAGTCGAAGCCCCGCCGCTCAACCTCAAGGCAGCCATTATCTCGCGCGTCAAACTGATGGCGAAGCTGAACATCGCTGAGCGCCGGCTTCCGCAGGATGGGCGTATCAAACTCAAGGTGCTCGGCAAAGAAATCGATTTGCGCGTCTCGACGTTGCCGACCCTGTATGGCGAGAGTGTCGTGATGCGCATCCTTGATAAGAGCGATTCCAGCGCTTTCGATCTTCGGCGGCTTGGATTTCCAGAGAATCTGCTCGCGAAGATCGAGAAGCTCACCTCGATGCCACATGGGATTCTGCTCGTCACCGGGCCGACTGGCAGTGGCAAGTCGACGACGCTTTACAGTGCGATGAAGAGGATCAATTTGCCTGACAAGAAGATTATTACCATTGAAGACCCGGTGGAATACCAGATGGATGGAATTAATCAGATCCACGTAAATGCTCAGATCGGGCTGACGTTTGCTGCGGGTCTCCGCCATATCGTCCGGCAGGATCCGGATGTGATCATGATTGGAGAGATCCGTGATCTGGAGACAGCCGAGATCGCCATCCGCTCGGCCCTAACAGGCCACTTGGTTTTTAGCACTCTGCACACCAATGATGCTCCGAGCGCGATCACACGGTTGGTGGATATGGGAGTCGAGAACTACCTGCTGGCTTCCTGCCTTATTGGTGTTCTGGCACAGAGGTTGGTCCGCATCATCTGCAGGGAGTGCCGTGTGGAGTATGTAGAAGAGACCGAAAGGCTCAAGGCTCTGGGATTAGACGTGCCAAGCGGCCACGAAGCGAGGGTTTTCCGTGGTGAAGGCTGTGAAAACTGCGGATTCACAGGGTATGAATCGCGCAAAGGGATTTTCGAGCTGATGGAACCCGACGACGAGATTCGAAAGATGATCGTAGCCAATGAGTCTTCGAACGTCATTGCGGGCTATGCTCGTAAACAGGGGATGAAAACGTTGCGAGAAGACGGTGTCGAGAAGGTCCTCGAGGGGACGACGACATTGGACGAAGTGTTGCGAGTGACGCAGGACGTTTGAGCCTCACAGCCGGAACGAGTCGAGTTTATCGCCATGAACCGGGTTCTTGGGGCAGTTCGCAACTCGTTAGACACCCGTCAATGCCTTGTTCCCAGGCAGCAATCTTGAGTTTGGTGGTTCTTACAACGCTTTTCGCAGCCTGAAGGGAACCCGTGGCCACATTCTTCTACAAAGCTCTGGGAAAGAACGGAGGCATTGTTCAAGGCACTCTAGACGATGTTACCGACAGGGCAGTGGCTGCCCGGCTTCAGGATATGGGAATGACACCACTGGAGATTGCCACACGGCGAAGCGGTTCGGGACGGAGCTTGCACCTGCGATTGGGATTGGGCGGTGTCAATGCCAAAGAAGTCATGTTCTTTACGCAGGAACTCTCAACGCTGGTGAACGCCGGACTCCCTTTAGATCGCAGTTTAGCGATCTGCAAAAATCTGTCGGGACGCCCCAGATTACAGGCTGTCGTGGAGGATGTTCTCCAGGGAATCAAGCAAGGGAAGAGTTTTGCCGAGAGTCTGGCCGCTCATCCTCGAGCCTTTTCAAGGCTGTATGTGAACATGGTAAAAGCGGGGGAGGCCAGCGGTTCGCTGCCATTGGTGTTGGAGCGTTTGGTGGAGTTTCAGCAATCTGCTGACGAACTCAAGAGTTACCTCGTGTCGTCGCTCATTTACCCCTCCTTGCTCACTCTGGTTGGTGGCGCGTCGGTTGTCGTTCTGTTGAACTACGTGGTGCCGAAATTCGCTGCGATCTTCGACGACGCTGGCAGGGCGCTGCCGCTGCCGACGCAGTTGCTGCTGGGAGCGAGCCACTTCACCAAGACCTACTGGTGGGTATTCCTCATCGTTGTGGGAGCGGCTCTGGCGGGACTCGGGGCGTTCATCAAAAGGGAACGGGGCCGTCTGGTTTGGGATCGACTGAAACTGAAGATTGTCCTGCTGGGCGATGTCCTTAGGAAGATCGAAGTGGCCCGGATCTCCCGTACGCTGGGAACATTGGTCCACAATGCCGTTCCCCTAGTGCACTCCCTCAACATCGTTCGCGACATCAGCGGTAACAGCGTTATCTCGAGGGCGATTGCCGAGATCGCCGAAGGAGTGAAAAAGGGCGAGGGCGTCGCGAAACCCATGCTGAAGACGGGTGTCTTCCCACCACTCGCCGTGCATCTGGTGGAAGTAGGAGAGGAGACTGGCCGACTTGACGCGATGCTGATTGAACTCTCTAGGGTTTATGACAAAGAGGTGCGCTCGGCCATCAAGAATCTCGTTGCTCTGTTCGAGCCTGTCATGATTCTTGTGATGGCGCTCGTGGTAGGGGTTATCGTGATCTCCATGATGCTGGCCATTGTCAGTATCAATGATGTACCTTTCTAGCGGGAAGGCCCTAGAGAATAATAGGGTACTCGATCGCCTGCATGGAGGAACGAAGTGATGGACAGAACAAGACGAAAGCCTGCAAAACCCGCGAAGTCATGCCACGAAGCAAGCGCCGGCTTCACGCTCATCGAACTGTTGGTGGTAATGGTTATTATCGGGCTGCTGGGGGCCCTGGTAGGCCCACGCCTCTTTCGAAATGTCGGCAAGAGCAAGGTAACTGCTGCGAAGGCTCAGATCGGGATGCTTATGGCGAGCCTCGGCCAGTACAAACTCGAGGTCGGGACTTTTCCTACCACAGAGGAGGGATTGCTTGCACTCCGCGTGAAGCCAGTATCTGCGGCCCGTTGGGATGGACCCTATACCCAAAAGGACATTCCGCTGGACCCGTGGGGCAATCCTTATGTGTACAAGTACCCAGGCGAACACGGAGATGAGCCGGACATCGTTTCGTACGGCAGCGATGGCCGCGAAGGCGGAGAAGGTGAAAACGAAGATGTTGTCAGCTGGAAGTAGAGAGGCTGGAGCAAGCGGATGTAAATCGGCCGAGACGGTTGCCTCCACTTCACACCCTGGGTCTTGTCCTCAAGAACGAGACGTTCAATCGCTGGCCGCCGCTTCTGGCAAAGGGTTCACGCTCATTGAGGTGCTCGTCGTTTTGGCGTTGCTGGCCGCATTGACGGCGGTGGTGGCACCTTCGGTCGGTCGAGGTTTCGGAGCGATCGAACTCCAGACCAGCGCCCGCCAGGTTGCCGCAACTCTGCGGCTGGCTCGCATGAAAGCTGTGCGCGAGCAGCAGGTTGTTGGTGTTGGTTTCGACATCCAGAAAAACGAAATCGAGATCATACGAGAAGACCTTGCTTTTCGGCGAACGTTCGAGCTGCCTGACTCCATCAGAATCGAAAGAGTTGTCCGCAAAGGTGAGGAGCCGCTCAGCAACGAGAAAGTCACTTGCTTGTTCATTCCTAACGGACTGAGTGAGTCCTTGCAGGTGTGGCTGCGCAACAAGCGTGGACGCCAGATCAAGGTAGTGCAAGACTCGATGTTCAAGTCGCCTCGCATAGAACCTGCCGAAGAAGTTGATGAAAACAGCGGCCGCTAGTCGTGTTCTTATGAAGAGACAACTGCGATTCCCAGCGCGCGGATTCAGCCTCATGGAGGTTTTGGTTGCCATGATGGTGTCGGGCATTGCGTTTTCCACGCTGTTCGGATTGATCTTCGGAACGATGCGTAATGTCGACCGTCTGCAGGAACGCGAGAAGATCACTCGGCTGGCTCAAATGAAACTGAACGAATTGATCTTGCAGATGAACCAGGGTGGCAGCCCTGCGCTCTCCGGGTCGTTCGATCCCAAGTATCGTTGGCAGGGGCAGTTAGAACCCTTGTCGCTGGAGGTGGGACCCGGCATGAAACCGGGCTGTTCGCTTTTTCGCCTGCGGTTCTCGGTATTGTGGAGTGGCCGCAGCCAGGAGAACGAATTCGTCATGGAGACTATCGCCTGGCAACCTCATCCTAAGGAGCCGGAGCCGTGAGGAATGGGTTTCGAGAGCTTTCCACTTGCCGCGACACAGGTTTTACCCTGATGGAATTGCTGGTGAGCATTACCTTGATGGGGCTGATCGCAGTTGCCATCCATTCCGGCTTTCGGCTGAGTATGACTTCCTGGGAGCGCAGCGAGGAGGCCCTCCAGCGACAGCGAACACTGAGCTTCGTATTCGACTTGATTTCGCGGCAGGTAGGCTCGATCGTGCCGTTCTACTCACGGCAGCAAGTGGATGGTGTTCCCATCGACGTTCTGCTCTTTCAGGGGTCGGCCCGAGGCGTACGCTTCGTTTCCTCTTTCTCCTCTGAGGGTCGATCTGCAGGCGGCCTCCGGCTCGTGGAGTATTTCTTGGCAGACTCTCCCACCGGCGAAGGGAAGGCTTTGTTGAGCAATGAAGATGCGCTGCCGGACAACTCCGCATTGGTTGGGAGAGTGTTCACGTCTTTCTCTCGTGGCGAAGGTAACTACGTAGCCGCGGAGTTTGCCGGTTTCGTTTCCAGGCCGGACTCTGCCGTCTTGATTGAGGATCTCGTTGACCTGGAGTTCCAGTTTCCGAGAAAAGAGAAAGACGAAGAAGTGCCGCCGCCGGGCTCCAGCAACTTGCTCATGGCGGGAAGGCAGGGAATGCTGATGGCTTTCTTCAACCGAAGAGGCAGGGCCAGCAACAAAAGGAACCAACTGCCCCTTGGTCTTCGATTCAAACTTTCATGGCGCGAGGCTGGTTTTTTTCAGACTCAGGACCTTACGATCGCGGTTCCGATTCAGGCGGGAGTTTGAACGTGCATCGAGCTGCAGAGCACTGTCGTGAAGCTCGCGCCATTGGCAACCCGCGCCAGGACGGCGTCGTTTTGATTGCCTTGCTCTGGGTCCTGGTCGCTGTTTCTCTGCTCGCACTCAACCTCGCCTCGGTCGTGAGGAGCGAAACCGCCGTCGCGCAGGCGAGTGGCGAGGCGGATCAGTGCTACTTCTACGCTCGCGGCGTACTCGAAGTCGCGCTGTATCGCCTCTCGTATGCCGACCGTGATCCGGAGAAGAGAAGGCATCTTTTTCCTTACAGTGACGGCATGCATCACTTCTGGATGAGCCGTGACGAGATGTTGGGCCATGTGGCGATCTTCGACGAGGCAGGCAAGATGGATCTCAACGCAGCGCAACCTGAGTACTTGCTTCGGCTGTTTGAGATTCTGGCCGTTCCCGAGGAGCAGAAAGCTGCTCTCATGGATGCCATCGAAATGAGGCGTCCGACGGCCGCACCGGCCACCGGCGACGATGCACAGCCTCGACCGGGTCCTTTCGTGTCCGTTGAAGAGATCTTGCAGATCAGGGGCGTCAGCCGAGCCACACTGTATGGAACCCACCGTCAGGAAGGCGAGAAGACGGTCTACAGAAGAGGCCTTATCGACTTCCTGACCGTACATTCTGGATCCCGGCGAATCAATATCAATTCAGCAGAGCTCGAGGTTCTGGCCTCGCTGCCGGGAATCGACCTAGCTACCGCCTCATCGCTTATCCAGGCACGACATGACAAGCCATTCGAGGCCGTCGACCTGGCCACGCGCACCAGCGGCGTTCTATCGGGGGAAGCTCTTTCCCTGATCGCTGCGGACTTCTCGGGAGTCTACTGTCTTGTAGCGACTTCTGGAGTTAAGCACTCCTCGGTTCGCCGCAGCATCAAAGCGATCGCCAGTCTCGATAGCCGTGGGCTTCTGGGGCACCATCGGCTGGCTTGGTACGACGAATACTGGCCCCCGAGGCGGGTGATCCAACGGCTGGAGTCCCAGCCCAATAGCTTGGCGGCGCCCCAAATGGCAATGTTGACACCAGCTCTCAATCTGGGGATTCGATGATTAGAAGCTACTCCCTCGGAATTGCCATCGTGGGTAACACCATGCGTTTGTCGCTTCTCGAGCGGACACTCAGGCGCATTCAGGTTCTGGGGCTGCTGCAGCTGGTTGATTGGCCGACGACGCCGGTCCCTGAACTGAGAAAGCGGATTGCTGACTTTTTGGTCCAGCACAAGGCGGTGGGCTGTCCGGCCGTTCTGGTGCTTCCGAGAGAGGAGACGGTAATGCGGCGGCTGATCCTCCCGTTGGATGCAGAGCCCAACCTTGCCAAAGTGGTCGAGTATCAACTGCTGAACTTGCTGCCTGCTGAGGATGCCGCTATCACCTACGACTATGCGGCTTCGCGGCAGCAGGGATCGCCGGGCTGTCTAGGGGTCTCGGTTTTCTTGGTTCTTCAGGGAGCTTTAGGCCGCCGCCTCAGGGTTTGCGAAGACCTGGGTATTCGCGTGGTGAGGGCAGTTCCTTCAGGCGTAGCTTTTGCCAATTACTTGTCGGCGCTTTTCGAGCACTTCAAATCAAAAGCAGCTTTGTTCTTGAGCTTTGATGAAGAGAACTGTGAAGTCGCAGGCGTTCTGGATCAACGGATCCTGGTTTGGCGCGAGGGCCCCTGCCCGCTTGAAGGCGGAATGGTCGACTTCCTGAAGACAGAGGCAGATCAGTTTCGCAGCCAGGCGCGAATGCCCGAGGACGCCACAATCGATGTTTATCTCTCGGGCTTAGCCGAAGTACCTGCAGCAGCCGGTGAGGCTTTTAACGCAAGGTGCCATCTTCTGGCCCAGCCTGTGAGTTTCGGGTTAGGCATCGGAGACCGGGTGGTGACTTCACGTGAGATGCAGCAACACTTCACCTCGTTGGCGGCTGGGGTTTCGCTGCTCAAGAGAAAGGTGCCTGAGCCTGTGAACCTGTTGCCAGCACACAAGCGGGTTCGACGTATCACTTGGCAAGCCCTACTCAGCGGTGGCTTGGCTGTCACGAATTGCCTCCTTCTGACTGCTCTGTTGTTGCGAGGCCCCGTTCAGCAGAAGGTTTTCTCCTCCCAACTCGGTCAGGAGATTTCTCGCCTTGAGCCGGAGGTCAAGAAGGTACGGGGTGTCGAGGAAGAACTAAACCGTTTGGCACAGCGCGCAGACCTCCTTCTGGACTTCAAGGCAAAGAACGCCCAGGTGTTGACTGCTTTAGTGGAACTCTCGGAACTGCTTCCGCAAGACACATTCGTGGCAGATCTGGTTCTCAAGGAGGATACTCTCGAGATTAGCGGCCTCTCAGGACAAGCAGCCGCGCTACCTCAAATCATCGAGAATTCACCCTTGTTCAGGAGGTCGGAGTTCGTCTCCGCGATTACGCGAAGCACAGTCGCCCAAGACAAAGAAGCGTACCGGGTCCGGATGAGACTGGAAGAGCCGGCAAAGCTCCATGGCAGTCTTCGGAACCGGCTGCCGGTTCAGTCTGCAAGCGGGACTGCAGCGCAGGAAACCAAGGTGGATCCAGCCACAAGGAGGGCGCCGTGATGCAGGTTTCGATGCGGGAAAAGGGATTGCTCGGAACAGCTGCGGCAGTAGCGGTGCTTTACTTTGCCTGCACCTTGCTGATCTTCCCATACTGGGACAGCCTGTCCGAGACCACTGAAGAAATCGAGTTGCAAACAAAGCGGCTGACAAACTATCGGAAGATCCTGCTTGGCAAAGATACGTTGGAAGCTGCTTTCAGTGAAGTGCAACAGCAAGTGTCTGATGCCGAGAAGAGACTGCTCAGCAGCGCCAGCGATTCGTTAGCGGCAGCAGAGCTTCAGGGGCTGGTGAAACAGCTGGCTGTTGGGCAGTCGATACCCGTGTTACGTAACGAAGCGCTTCCCGTTAAACCCGTAAGCAAAGAGTATGGCAAGTTGTCTGTGCGGCTGGAGGTATCGGGGCCCATTGACCGCTTGGTTGCCTTGATGGCAGGTTTCGATGCAAGCGAGAAAACACTGTTCGTCGAGGATGCACGAATTTCCCCGACTCACATCAATGCGCCCAAGCAGAAGGAGGTACGAGCCACACTGACGGTCTCGGCCCTCAAGGTTCTGGAACGGCCAATAGCACCCCAGTCAAAGAAATCTTCACTATGAACCGAAACTGGATGCTTCTGAACATTGCTTTGTGCTCCACGGCGCTTCTGTTGGGCTATGAGCTTAGGAAGCAATGGCGAGCCTATCGCATCGCACATGACTCTGCGAAGTTACAGCCCCAAGGCGCAGCCGCATTCCAGCGGCCGCCAAGCGCACCAGGGAGTGTCGTCCCACCGAACTACTCGGCCATCGTCGATAAACACCTCTTCAATCTTGAACGAAACAACCTGGTTCCCCCAGAACCAGAGCCCGCGGCAGCCATGAAGGTTCTGGCCCCGAGGCCAATTCTGATGGGCACCATGGGTTTGTCTGGTAGCTCCTATGCCCTCATGGTTTCTGGCTCTGGGAGAGGCTCAAATATCTACCGCCGACTGAAGGTGGGAGAAGATCTCGATGGGTACAGACTTGTCAGAGTATTGCACGACAAAGTCGTGATGAGCGCGGATGGCAAAGAACTGGATGTACGAATCGCTGATCAGCCTCGGCCACGTTCCCAGCCAACAGCCTACGCTGGAGGAGTCGGAGCTGGAGGCGGCACCAGGGTTTCGGCGTTGGGCTCGCCTGCAAGCTCAGCTTCTGCCACACAGCCCAGCGCCGGTCAAATGCCTGACCCGGACGCCCCAGAAGGCACCGTCTTCAATGGGCGGCGAAAGCGTATCGTGGCTTCGCCGTTTGGTCCGACTACCGTCTGGGAAGATGCGAAATGAGAGCCCACAATGCGATTGTGAGCGAATCTGCGGACCTAAAACGACAAATGGGAGCTAAGAACTGACCAATGGTAAAGAAACGGCCGAGTGTTCCCCGTAAGCTCGCTTTATCAATCGCAGTTCTGTGGGCCAGCTGTGCCTCGACTCTGGCCCAGCAAACGAAAGAGGAGAAGAAGCCCCAGTCCGATGCTTCAGCAGCCTCGCAGACGACTGCACCCAGGCCAGAAACGAAAAAAGAGGAGTACGATGAGGTCCTCTCACCGTTCGGCATGCAGCGGTTGCCGCGGAAGGCGGGCGGGAGTCCGTTCCAACAGCCAACGGTTCCGCCTGCGAAAGCTGCAACGGCACCCCCTGCGGCGACCGCGGTACCCTCGCCGGCACAGACTCCATCTTCAGGGGCCACGCCGGCTCAGGCGCCGATGAAGCCGGCAGGAGCTGCCCTCCCGTCAACAGGAACAGGAATGCCGGTAGCAGCGCCAGTTCCGCCGCCTCAGAGTGCCGCACAAGCAGCAGCTGACAGTGGGCCGAGCGTGGGGTTCGTGTGCGTCAACTGCGACTTGTTGGAATTCATTCGCAACGTCGGGACCGAACTGAAGCTGAACTATATCATTGACCCGAAAGTGAAAGGAGTAGTGACGATCCACACCTACGGAGAACTTAAGCGGGAAGACCTATTGCCGGTGCTGGAGACGGTACTTCGCATCAATGGCGCGGCCATGGCCAAAACAGGCAATTTCTACCAGATCGTCCTGGCAGCAGGAGTCCGCGGGTTGCCACTCGAGATTCGAAAACCTGGACAAGAGGGAGAGCTGTCCAAGAGCGATTCTAAGGTCTTGCAGATCGTGCCAATGAGGTTTGTGGGTGCCGCTGATATGGTTAAGATACTAGAGCCTTACCTTTCCGAAGGTGGGCACGTGGGGTATCACGCCCAAGGCAACATTTTGATGATTACCGAAAATAGCGCCAACTTGAGGAAGTTGATGGAGCTGATTGAGCTTTTCGATACCGATGTGTTCCAGAACAAGCGGGTGCAGCTCCACCAAGTGAAGTACAACCGTGCCAAGGACCTGTTGCCAGACCTGGACCGAGTCTTTTCGGCTTACGCTCTGTCTAGCAAAGATTCTGCCATCAAGTTCATCGCAATCGAACGGCTCAATGGGATCCTAGCGGTTGCTCCAAACCCCAGCGTCACGTCCGAGATCGAAAGGTGGATCGCCCGGTTGGACCAACCCGTGCAGACTCTTGGGATTCGGAACTTCGTCTACAAGGTGGAGAATTCAGAAGCGAAGAAATTGGAGCCGATACTTCTCAGACTCTATGGACAGCAACCAGGCAGCCTCTTCGTCCCGCAGGGGCCGGCTGCTTCTCCTATGCCGGGAGCGTCTCCGGTCCCACCACCAGCAGCTTCGTCTTCAGTTTCGGAACCAGGCAAGGACATGGCGGCAGGCCAAGTCCATGGCGAGATCAAAATCGTGGCCGACGAGATCAATAACGCCCTCATTATCCGCTCTAGCCCACAGGATTACGAGGTGGTCAAGGAAACCATCCGACAGCTGGACGTTGTACCCAGGCAGGTTCTAATTGACGTGAAGATCTTCGAAGTAGTTTTAACCGGGAACCTCTCCATGGGAGTTTCGGCGTTTCTGCAGCAGCGAGCCAGCGGTGCGAAAATCACCACGGCCTCTTTTTCTGCAGCGACGGCCGGTGCTTTGCCTGCGGGGCTGAACTTCGGTACCTTCGCCAAGGTTGGCATGACCCGGGAGTTGGTGGCCTTCCTCAACGCGCAGGAAACGCGAAGTCGCTCGCGCGTTCTTTCGGCTCCCTCGGTTATTGCCTCCGACAACGTGGAAGCGCATATTCAGGTCGGCCAAGAAGTCCCAATTCTAACGGCGCAGGGCATCGTTCCCGGTGGCACGGGGGGCGGAAGCTTGTTTACCAATAGCGTCCAGAATCGCAGCACCGGAATCATTCTGAACGTGACTCCCCGCATCAATCCGAACGGCTGGGTCACTCTGAAGGTGCACCAGGAGGTAAGCAGCCCGGGCCCTCCTCCTGATGGATCAGCAATCCAGTCGCCTGCCATCAACATCAGGTCCGTCGCAACTCAATTGACCGTCAAAGACGGAGAGACAATCGCGATCGGTGGAATCATCTCCGAAACGAAAGGGCTGACCAAGAATCGGGTACCGTTGCTCGGTGACATTCCAGGTGTCGGACTCCTGTTTGGCAATTCGAGCTACGTGAATAATCGCACAGAGTTGATTGCTCTGATCACGCCGCGCTTGATCGAAGATATCGATCAAGCACACGATCTCACTGAGGAACTCAAAGGCCAACTCAGGTCATTGAGAAAGGACCTGCGCAGATCGGAACGAAGTCATTCGAATTAGTTTCCCGTTCCCGCGACAAGATTTCGCTAAAGTCCTACTGCTTTCTTCCGAAAACCTTGAAAGCCTGACGGCAACCTAAACTGATTCTCGGACTGAGGTTTCGCCTTGCAAACACCTATTTTGAGCTTGCTTCGACTTCAACCTTGTCATAGAGTTCACGCGGCTACAACGACGGGCGCTCACGAAGGGTTTCGGCTCCTAACCCCAATTCCTCGATGTTATTATTCAGCGCAGATTTTTTTTCTTAACCCGCCAGAAAAGCCTTGACACGACATTTTGACAGTGCTAGCGTATTGAAGACTTTCAATTTTTTTAATAATTTAGGGTCGAATCGAAGTTGGGAAAGTTATTGACAAGGAGGTGATAGATTAGAGTCTTTCAACATATCCGGGGTTAGGGTGTTTGAAGACATCTAGCCTGTCACCTAATTCTCCGGTGGTCCTGAAAGTAGTTGCGAGGAGGTGAAAGCTCACAGAGACCAAATTTTAGGAAGTCAGTCAAACACCGGAAATTCCAGTCTTAAGCGTTACCCAGTAGTCGCCATGCGAGAAGTCTGGCAAAGATGGTTCTTTGCGGAACCAGAATTCCAAACAACATCAGAGTGAGGAGAAAAAATGCGAGCTAAAACGAAGGTCATGTCGTTGGTGTTTTGCGCTCTCGTGCTGGCTTTTGGTGCCACCGCGCAAGCGCAGATCATCCACAACACGACGCAGCAAAACAACGAAGTAGTGCAATACGGTCAGACCGAGCTGTTGGGGGAGGTGAGATTCTCGGCAGCGGCGGCCTGCGGCAATGCCGGCTGTACCTCGGTCGCCAGCACAATCACGATTACGTATAATGGTGCCACGATCAACAATCTACCCTCCCTTCCTGTCTACTCAGGTGGTAACACACTGACGTATTCGACTGGTATACAGGTATATGTTTCTGGTGGGTACGCAACGAACTTTGGAATTGCTGATCGTGTTTCAATCTCTGCCATCAATACGGATCTTGGAGGGCAGATCATCATGACTGTTGCCGGCGGATTTACTGTTTCTTCCGGCGACCAGATCCGGATCAACGGCGTCCGCGCGGACGTTTCTGGCAAGTCGATCGGCGGCTCGGTCACTGCTCTGGTCAGTTCATCTCCTTCCAACGCCAATACGTTTGACTTCGTCAATGTCACGGTGGCTACAGTCAACAAAAGCATGACAGTGACTGTTACTGGCAAGAGTAATCCGCTCTGTATCACAACGATTCCGAACCCAACCATACGTATCACCGAAGGCTTCGCAACGGCATTTGTGGAATATACGACTCCTGGTGCTGGAGCTCGAGCACGGTTCGGAGCGACTCAGGATACGAAGATTAAAGTGTCGCTTAGCAATCTGCCGTCTGGCGTGACACTCAGCTGGCCGGCGACCATTTCTGGGACTGCAGTAAATAGTGCTGCGACGGGCGCGACACTTGTTCTCGCAGCTGACTCGACCTCGTCTGTTGCCATCTACACATTTAACACAACCAACCAAACGACGAGCGATTCCTTGCAGGAGTACTTTGATATCACTCCGGTCGTTTCGGTTGCCGCGACAGCTGCGCTCGGCCAGGCAACTGCTGGCGCCCAACTTTGGCCAGACACGGGGATTCTTCGTTACGCCCATCCAGTGGTTCCTACAACAAGTAACAATTTCTTTGCTGTCACCCGGTGTACCACCTATCTGTTGTTCCCATTTGTGACTGGCGGCAACACACCAGGGTTCACAACTGGAATTGCCATTGCCAACACCAGCTCGGACGACGCCGCATTTGTTACAGGCGGCGGCGTTGCAGCCGCCTCGACTGCCTCGGCTCAGTCTGGCGCGATCACGTTGTATGGATGGCCCAGCAGCACGAAGGACGCGACAGGGAGCAGCACGACGACATACTCCCCGAGTACCTTCACAGGGGCTGCCGTCTCGGCCGTGGTCAGTACGAACCTCGCGGCGGGTGACACCTGGACAGGAGTCATCGATGGAACAGCTGCATTTGTCGGATTCCAGGGCTACGTTATTGCGAAGTGCGACTTCCAGTTTGCCCATGGCTTCGCGTTCCTTGTGGGCAAGTACAATAGTGGCAGCGTCTTCGACGTAGCGCATGGCTACCTCGCTCTGGTAATCCCAGATCCGAGTGTTACGGTTAGAGCCACAACTTCGGGCGAGACTCTGAATAACTGATCCTGAGTTGTGCCTGATCGATTCGGGGCAGCCGCTTACAAAGCGGCTGCCCTTTTTCTTTTGCCGCAGTCAACTTTTTTCGTCTAGGATGGGTCTTAGATTTCGAAGTTCCCCCGTGATTTTCAGGAAGGGGGGGAGTTGAATACAGTGATGGTTTCTTGAGGGAGGTTCAACCATGACACGGGGCTTCCGCATCGCAGGTCTTCTGACTGCCACCCTTCTGGCCTGTGTCGCACCTGTGCTTCCGGAGGTACCAGGCAAGGCTGCTGAGACAATCAAGGAACGAGTTACGCAGTACTTCGCAGCGGTTCAGTCCGACGATATTGCCAAGGCGAAGGAGTTCGTTTTGCAGAAAGCGCGAGCGTCCTTTTTCCCACAGTCCGATAGCAAGCTGATTAATCTACGCGTGGCCGAGGTTCATCTTGAAAGCGGAGGGGTTTCTGCCGTAGTGAAGCTGTTTTGCCAGGTCATGATTCCGATGGCGATGCAACCGGTGGATGTGCCACAGGTGCAACGCTGGAAGTTGGAATCCGGCATTTGGTATTTCGACCCCTCCGACCCCCCGCCTTCTGATGCCAGCATCATGAAGAAGTACTACTATGAGAAACTGAAGAGCAGGAAGGCGAAAGACCCGAGCCAATGGAACGTGCGCTTCGACAAAGAAGTCCAGAACTTCGGTATTGCGGTAAAGGGAAGCACGGTTACCCTAAGATTCCCCTTCGTGAACCAGACTGCACGCGAGCTGCGCCTTGAAAAGGTAATTCTTCATCAGTTAATGAGAGACCTAACGAGTTCTCGAGTGATTTCTGCGGGGAAGAGGGGGGAAGTTGTCATCGCGCTGGACACAGCGCCTCTTTATCGTGACTTCGATCAAGATATCTTCGTGCAGTTTGAGCCCATCCAGGAAATGGTCAAGCTGAAGATTCATGGCAGGGTGTTCACGGCAAAAGATTTGGAGATGTTCAATCCGGCCGGCAATGGGACTGGGAAGGGCAAATGAGGCTGGCAAACTGACTTGGGCGGCTGCACTTGCGTTCGAAGAAGGCGCGTGGGACGTAGACTAGAAGAAGATTCGCCGTCCGTCCAGCTCTGAGATACTTATTTTCGCTTCAGCGACAAACGGACTGTCCGAGGGACCACGCCAGTGTTCCAGAAAACGCTGGAACGACTGCTTGGCTTCAGGCTTTTTTCCTGCGCGGCGATAGAGCAAGGCTAGATTGAAATGGGCCTCAGCGTAGTTGGGCAACCGATTAACGGCTTGAACATAGTGAAAGAAGGCCTGGTCCATGACACCTTTGCTGGCGAAGATCGCGCCCATGTTGTAGTAGACCTCTGCTGAGAAAGTTCCAATCTGGGTTTCCCGAAAGTCTTCAATTAGGGAATGTGCATCTGCAAGCCTTCCTTGATCCTTTAGCAGAACGGCGAGATTAACACGTGCGGGCGGGTACTGAGGCGCTGTCTCTAGTGCCTTCCGGAATGCCTGTTCGGCGTCGGAGGTGCGGCCGGACTTCGCGTAGGCTGTCCCCAGGTTGTTCCACGCCCGAAAGCTGCTGGGGTACTTTCCAACGTTGTCTGCCCAGAGCGAAACCTCGTCCTGCCAAGCTTGATTTCGGACAAAGGCGAGGCTGCAGGAGCAGGCTATCAGAAGAGCGAAACAGTACACCAGCGACGTGCTGGGAAGCGGCAACCAGCGCGCGAGGGCAACCTCCGCGGACCTCCCCAAAGCCAGAAAAAGACCAACAGATGGCAGGTAGACTCTGTGTTCATAAATCAGCTCCAAGGGCAGGAAAGACGATTCAACGACCAGATTCAGAAAAAACCACATCATCCCAAAGCAAATCAAAGGCTCCTTTCTCCTCACCAGCCAACCTACGGAGAAAAGAGCGCCCAGGAAAAGAATTGACAGCATCGTTGTGGGCGGCGTTGTCAGTGAAACGGATTTCTCGACTTCATGGCGTAGTGCCAGTCGAGATGGCAGGGGCGCCGCTAGCTGCGACAAATGGAAGGTCACGACGCGCGGCTGGGTTAGCAGCCTCTCGGTCATTGTGAATTCCCGCTGCGAATAATCCACTTCGATCCGCTTCACCAAGTCATAACGCTTCACGATGAATCCCGCCAGACAGAGGAACACTGCCAAGCCGCTCGCCAGATTTCGCGGACGCAGAAGCCTTCGATCCGTAAAAAGCCACTCGTATGCCACAAAGGTAAGCGGAAGCAGAAAGGCGTTTTCCTTGCTGCCGATAGCCAAGAGCCAGCTAAAGAGGCTTAGTGCTGGATACCATTTTCCCCTCCCGGCAGATCTCCACTGCATGAAGAAATAAAAAGACAACAAGGAGAAAAGGCATGAGAGCAACATCATTCGCTGCACCACATAAATCACCGCCTGCGTTTGCAGAGGATTGAGCGACCAAAGCGCTGTGGTGACAGCAGACAGGACTCGAGCCGATTCCCCATCTCTACTCGCTATTGCGAATAGCTTGGAGAGAATCTTGAATACGAAGAACGTGTTTAGGCCGTGAATGAGGAAGTTGACGACATGAAATGAGAAGGCATCTTCACCAAAGAGGTAGTAGTTGAGTGCGAAGCTGAGGTATGAAACCGGCCGCTTCCCGCCTGGGCTGCTGGATGCGGCCCGAGCGAGACTACTCCAGGAGAGATCGAAGATTTGAACGTCCGGGTTCCCGAAAACGTTGGGACCGTCATCAAAATGCCAGCCGGTCTTGAAGGAGTTGGAATAGGCCAGGAGATTGATAGCCAGCATCGGCACGCAAAGCTGCCAGTTGGCCCAGCGTCGCCTGGGTAACGGACCTTTGCCAGCTGTTTCCTTGCGCGGCTTGCTTGTTCTCTCCTTCACAGCAGTCATACAACTTCATCTCGCGTGGGGGCTTCCGGCTCGCAAGCTGCGATGCTTCGCCAGCATTCCCAGTGGCGTTCAGCAAGGCGGAGTTTCTACGAATGGATCGCTATTATACAGAGCCATCGCCCGTGAATGAAGTGACCACGCCGACAAATCAGGGGCTTGCCCCAATGTACTCCCTCGTCGCGGTGCAATCTCCCTCCAGACGCTCAAGATCCTGCCATTCCTGCCATTTCGCCCTGCCTTGACGGGTGTAATTAAGATGGCAGTCATTTCACGCTGCTTGTCGCCCGATTTCTGACCAATAATCCTCCCAGCCTCGGTTAGCCCTAACCACACGGAGGGCCACCATCTTGGCGAGATTATTCAGTGTCCAGCACGCTCCGGCGATTTTGAGTCGATTCTGCAGGATGTAACGATGGGCGCTCTCGATCTCGCCCGAACCAATGAGCAAATCCTTGGCGAGGGCTCCCTGGTAATCCAGGCAATTGGATCGATTGTTGATATAGCGGTGGCAGGTACGGACAGGAGCGTCGTCGTCAGCCGTGTCCGCCGGTTCCAGAAACGGTTCCAGCTCTTTCAAAACCTCTCTCCAACGATTTTGTTTCAGCAACGTTTTCTTCGCTTCCATCCAGCTCTGTTTGTCACTAGCCGCCACCGCAGCGGCCCAGAGGTAGTCGCCCAGGTGATAAAAGTTGACCAGATACCGGGCTTGTGTCCCAAGTTGCAGTTCCATTTGATCGGTGATCCAGCAGGCTCCATCCCCTAAGAGAGTGTTTAAAAAGGCGCCCTTTGGTTCGTAGTCCCGCCTTGAGACGCAAGGAAATGCTGTGATTCCGGCTAAAGCCGGGACTTCAAACGTAGCTGACTCCTTGAACCAGGCCTTTCTAAACACCCCCTAAGGCATGAATCCGGGTCCGGCTTCCCGCTCCGGCCGCGATCCCGCAATGCCGCCATTGGGCTCCCGCTTGCTCGACTCCACCCGTGGTCGCCGCAAACACCGGACTGACTGAGCCCGGTTC
>VFZK01000014.1 GCA_016871215.1 Acidimicrobiia bacterium
TCCAGCTGCTCCGGAACCTCAATCACCATCTTGCCCATGCCTCACCCTCCCTTATCTATCTACACAACACTTCCGCAGCTTGTTGTACCAGATTTCACCGGATTTGTCCAGGATGAGAGCCACACTCTGTCAATCCCCGTTGTTGCTCTCTTGCTGATCTCCTTCTGGGTGCGCGACCATCCCGACCGAATCCCGTTTGCCTTGAGCCAGAACTCCTTCCTTACGGTATTTCTCGCCGCTATTGCTTTCGTCGTCGTCTTCAGCCTCAAGAATTGGCGTTGCCCGACTTGCGACCGATATCTCGGTAAGGGCATCAGTCCGAGGTTTTGTCCCAAGTGTGGAGCGCAACTTCAATAGCCCTCGGCGAAGCAACCTCCGATGCGCAGCGACCAACAGCGATGCCTCGCCATGGCCAGTGGCTTGCTGTACTCCGCAATCGGCTCGAAACGATGCTCGCAAATGGAGACGACGAGCATGCAACCCAGAATGCCTGCGAGCCGCAGGTGGCCTGCGCTATAATGCCCCCGTCATGAGCAGACCGTCACCGATCGCAGCTTCCCTGCGGGATTCCGTTCATCGAGAACTAGCTTCCATTGTGGGCCATGAATGGGTGTTGGATGCGCCAGACGAACTGATCGTCTACGAATGCGACGGATTGACGCTTCACCCCAGGATGCCGGATTTCGTGGTCTTTCCCACTTCCAAGGAGGACGTCGTCAAGATCATGGGTGTGTCGCAACGCCACAACATGCCCTTCCTGCCTCGAGGCGCCGGGACTTGCCTCAGTGGCGGAGCGATTGCCGCCGATGGAGGCATCATTCTGGAGTTCTCCAGAATGAAACGAATTCTGGATTTGGACTTCGACAACCGAGTCGCCACAGTTGAAGCAGGTGTCGTAAACCTGCACCTGACCCAAGCGGCCAAGAAGAAGAACTTCTACTACGCGCCCGACCCTTCCAGCCAGATGGTTTCTACCATCGGGGGCAATGTCGCCGAAAATTCGGGCGGGCCGCACACGCTCAAGTACGGCGTGACAACGAATCATGTGGTGGCTTTGGAGATCGTGCTGCCCGATTCGGAAGTCTACGACATCGGCACGGCAGCGGGCGATTTCGTGGGCTACGACTTGGTGGGCGTTTTCGTCGGGTCGGAGGGAACCTTTGGCACGATGACCAAGGCAACCGTGCGGCTGCTCTATTCTCCGCCTGCCGTCAAGACTCTGTTGGCCGTGTACGATTCCGTGGCTGACGCCACACGGACGGTTTCGGGGATCATCGCGCGCGGCATCGTACCAGCCGCTTTGGAGATGATCGACAGGAACACCATCCAGGCCATCGAAGCCAGCGTCTATGCTACCGGCATTCCGAAGGATGCCGTAGCGGTTCTGTTGATCGAAGTAGATGGACTCGAAGCCAGCATCGAACCGCAGATGGAACGGGTGATCGAGGTCATCCAAGCCAACCACGCAAGAGAGATTCGAATCGCCAAAGACGATGCGGAGCGGAAGAAGCTCTGGGCGGCGCGCAAAAACGCTTTCGGGGCCTATGGCAGGATCAGCGCTAACTACTATACGATGGATGGAGTCATTCCGCGCAGCAAGTTGCCGGAGGTGCTGGCAGACATCGACGCGCTGGGTCAGCAGTACGGGCTGCGCATGGCGAACGTGTTTCATGCGGGTGACGGCAATCTCCATCCCATCATTCTGTACGATGCCAGCCAGCCGGGCGCCAGAGACAAAGTCGTGGCGCTGGCGGGAGAGATTTTGCGGCGTTGCGTCGAAGTCGGTGGCGCTCTGAGCGGGGAGCACGGCATCGGCTTGGAGAAGCGGGAGTTCATGACGCTGTTCTTTTCGCCGAGGGAGCTGGAAACGATGCAGCAGCTGAAATCGGTCTTTAATCCCCAGAATTTAGCGAATCCCAATAAGGTGTTCCCCATGCGCCGTGGCTGTGGCGAGATGCCAAAGGGACTGCTGGACGGCGCGGACCAGAAGTACAAGGAGGTCGACGAGCTGGTCCGATTTTGAAGGCTGGTTCTGCTTTATTGGAAAACCCCGGCACCTGCAGCTTCCTCCCTGTTCGCATCCAGTCTTGAATGCCTGCGCAACTTCAGGCCGAATGCCCGACAGGAGTTTGCACTGGAAAAGCGCAGAGTCGGCTGTTCGCAAGCAGCACCTCAGCTTATCGCTGCCGATTGTGACAGGACCGGACGTGCGAGTCGTGGCCGGTAACCGCAGCATTCGTCGGTAATCCAAGGAATTAACTCCGCAGGTGTAACCCTTGCCTAACTCCACGGGCTCAACCTCGCAAAGCGGCACCACGTCTCGATTCGCGATCGACGGATTGCACCCCGGACAGGTGGCGGCTCCCGAGACGGTCGAAGAAGCCACAGCGCTGTTGAAAGAAGCCAATGCGCAGAACTGGTCTGTCGTGCCCTTCGGCTCGGGCAGCAAGCAGCAGGTTGGGAATGCGCTGAAGCGATATGATATCGCATTGTCGCTGGAGCGTTTCGATCGGATTCTCGAGTTTGAGCCGCAGGACTTGGTGGTGAAGGTGCAGAGCGGCTGCCGCTTGGCAGCGTTGCAGGATTGCTTGGCCCAGCATGGCCTCTACCTGCCGATCGACCCGCCCTGGCGAGATACGGCCACAATGGGAGGCATTGTCTCCGCGCATGACTCAGGTCCGCTGCGTTTTGCCCACGGAACGGTTCGCGATTACCTGATCGGCATCAGCTTGATTCAGCCCGACGGGGCTTGGACCAAATTCGGTTCCCGAGTCGTCAAAAACGTCACGGGCTACGACATGTGCAAGTTATACACCGGAGCGTTTGGCACTTTGGGTGTGCTGCTGGATTTCTATTTCAAGCTAAAACCGCTGCCTCCCTTCGAGCGAACCGTCGTGGTGAAGATGAAAGGATTCGCAGAAGCAGCGCAGGCGATTGCGAAGTTGTCGATTTCGTCGCTGTTTCCAAGCGCCGTAGAGTGGCTGAATCCTGCTGCCTTTGAGTTCGTGAATCGCTCTCTGGAGTTGACTCGAGGAGAGCCGGGTTACGCCGTCGTGGTGCGCTTCGGCGATGTCGAGAATTCCGTGCAATGGCAGGTGGAACAGCTGGAAAAGCTCTGGAATGGGCTCACAGCGCAAGGGGTGATCATCAGCGATGGCCGTGAACAGTCCCTGGTGTGGCAGGTCCTCCGCGAAGATAGCCCCTGGCTGGAAGGCGGTTCCTCGAACGCCAAGCTGAAAGTCAACTGCCTGCCCAGCCACCTCGCGGCAACGGCCCAACGATTGGAAGCTGTCGGGAAGGTGCTGAATGCCCAAACGCGGCTAAAGGCCCACGCTGGAAGTGGCATTATTCGAGCCTACTTTTCTTTCGACGCTTCCACTTCGACTGCAGAGCGATTTCCGCAAGAGCTGGCAAACCTGCGAGCTGCGCTACGCGCCGCACGGGGCACGGCGATCGCAGAATCGGTTCCCGCGTCGTGGAAGGACGGAATCGATGTGTGGGGTTACGATTTCAAAGACAAAGCGCTGATGCAGCAGATCCGGCAACAGTACGATCCGTGCCGCATTCTCAATCCGGGAAGATTCGTGGTCTAGTTTGGGAGTTGCTTGAAGCCGCCGTTACGGTATAAAGAAGCATCGCGTGCGTGCGATGGCCTATCGGTTGCAGAGCGGCCTCGCGACTTCCGCCGATGGCTGGGGAAGATGGCCAGCGCAGAACTTCAAGCCAGCTGCCCGTTCCCGATTTGGGTTTGTGACGCGAACTGACAAGAGCGCAGGCGAGAGGCCAATACTCACTATGTCCCTTTCTGCCGTCACGGTTGCAAACAATTCGTCCAGCGCCACCAGCCTTACGCCTGAATGCATTCATTGCGGCCTGTGCTTGCAGGCTTGTCCTACCTACATCGAGTTGGGCCGCGAAGCCGATTCGCCGCGAGGCCGCATTTATTTGATGCGAGCCCAGCAGCGCGGCGCGATTGGCGTATCCGATAGCTTCATACAACACATCTCCGCCTGCCTCGACTGCCGGGGCTGCGAGTCGGCTTGCCCTTCCGGCGTGCCATACGGAGAACTTGTGGAGAAGGCCCGCGAGGTCATCGAGCACAACGCCCGCAGGCCGTTCTGGTCGCGATGGCTCCGGGCGTTCGTCTTCGAACGCCTGTTTCTGTCTCATCGGCAAATGCGGATGGCCTTCGGACTGCTGCGGTGGTACCAGCGCTGTGGGTTGCAAAAACTGGTGGGAGGCTTGGGCATCTTGAAGTTGTTCCCCGGAAACTTAGCCGGGCTGGAGCGGTTGATGCCTGACATTCGGAACCGGACGCATCACGTTGCCCTGGGCGCCGTGTTTCCGGCTCAAGGAGAGAAGAAGTTCCGTGTCGCGGTCGTGACCGGCTGCGTGATGAATGAGATCTTCGGCGACATCAATCAAGCCACCATTCGCGTGTTGCAGCGTAATGGCTGTGAAGTTGTTGTGCCGGGCGGACAAGTCTGCTGCGCGGCGTTGCACTCCCATGCGGGCATTATGGACACGGCTCGCAAGCTGGCAAAGCAGAACATCGCCGCCTTCGAACAAGCAGAAGTCGAGGCTGTCATCTCCAACGCCTCAGGTTGCGGCGCCAAGCTGAAAGAGTACGGAACGTTGCTCGCAGACGACAAGGACTTCGCGGCGCGGTCCGCGGCTTTCAGCCGGAAGGTGAAAGACATCGCCTCGTTTCTGGATGAACTTCCCAGCCTGGCGAAACCTGGAGAGCTGAAGCTGCGAGTGGCTTACGACGATCCCTGTCATTTGCTGCACGCGATGAAAGTCAGCCGTCCGCCCCGTAACCTGCTGCTCAGCATCCCAGGCTTGGAGCTGCTGGAGTTGGCCACGCCCGAGCAATGTTGCGGCAGCGCCGGAATCTACAACGTCACCCACTACGAGCTTTCCATGCGCATCCTGCAGCGAAAGATCGACGACATCCGGAGCACCCCAGCGGACGTTGTGGCCACGGGCAACCCAGGCTGCCTGCTGCAGATTGCCCACGGACTTCGCCAGGCTGGCCTGGACCGGATGCGCGTGGTACACCCCGTGGAGTTATTGGACCAAGCCTATGGTGGACAGAACCCCGCGTGACGGCACGCCGTAAACGGGTGTTTCAGACCTCGCCGCTTGGCTTCGACCAAAGGCACTCATGAAGTCTTTCAAGTATTCCAAATTCACCGGCTTTGATTGGGATTCGCTGAGCCTTGAAGACTTGCTGGGCAAGCTCTCCGACTTCCTTCTGCAGAGCGGTTTCTCTGGAGACCCGTACGGCTACCCGGAGCTGGGCCGGGAGCGGACGCTTCAGGATTTGCGCGACGCACTCCTCGATGCGCTGTTGAACCAGGGACTGCTGCCAGACGAGATGCTGGAAAAACTGATGGAGATGCCGCCTGAAGAGCAAGAAGCGAAGCTGTCGGAGCTGGTTGATGCTTTGATTCAGAAGTTGCTTCAGGAAAACTACGTTTCGTTCACGAGCGACAGTGACTCCGATCAAGACAGCCAGTTTCCAGGACAGGGATTCGAGGACTTGGAGCCCGGCCAAGTTCGCTTTGAGCTAACCAATAAAGGGATCGATTTCTTAGGCTTCAAGGCACTGAAGGACCTGCTGGGGTCTCTGGGCAAAAGCCAGATGGGCCGGCACGACACGCGCGACCTGTCGAGCGGAATCGAGACGAGCGGCGCCTCCAAGCCTTACGAGTTCGGCGACACACTGAACCTGGACGTCAGCGCTACGCTGCTGAGTGCTGTCCAGCGCGAAGGGCTGGGAACACCGCTCAACGTCGACTATCGGGATCTTACGATTCACCAGACGGAGTATCTCAGCTCCTGCGCCACGGTGTTGATGCTGGACTGCAGCCATAGCATGATTCTCTACGGAGAGGATCGCTTCACTCCGGCGAAGCGCGTGGCGATGGCGTTGTCGCACCTCATCCGCACCCAATATCCGGGCGACACTCTGAATCTGGTGCTGTTTCACGATTCTGCCGAAGAAGTGCCGCTCAGTTTGCTGGCGAGGGTGCAAGTGGGGCCGTACTATACGAACACGCGGGAGGGCCTGCGTCTGGCGCAGCGCGTCCTGGCACGCCAAAGCAAAGATATGAAGCAGATCATCATGATCACCGACGGCAAGCCCTCGGCTTTAACCAAGGAAGACGGTCGCATTTACAAGAATGCCTTTGGTCTCGATCCACACGTCGTCGGAGAAACGTTGAAGGAAGTGGCCAACTGCCGCAAGTCGGGCATCCTGATCAACACCTTCATGCTGGCTCGGGACTATGACCTGGTGAGCTTTGTCAAGAAAGTCACAGAGATGTGCCGGGGCAAAGCGTATTTCACCACGCCATATACCCTCGGCCAGTATCTATTGATGGACTACATGCAAAAGAAGGTCAAGACTGTGCACTGAATGGTCCATCCTCGCCGACCGTGTAGGCGTGTCCTCCCACGTCGCACCACCTCAACGCACCCCAAGTCGCACAGTGCTGAACGGCAACAGGCGTGGTTGGATGCGGCCCGGGCACCGAACTTGCGACCAGGACCGGCCGGCCACTGAAGTATCAGCTGACCGTGGCAACCATCACTCAAATCAGGCCCCTGCGCCTCGTGCCTTCCCCTTGGGCGAATTGGTCGTCGTCGCGGCTGGCGCCACCTTTTTGGTGACGAACAAGATGGCTGATCCCACCAGCCAGCCCGCCAGAGTTAGAAACAGCGTTGCAGGAACGAGATGGGCAGCGGCGTGACCCCAGGTCTTGCCATCGCTTCCCCCGCTGAACTCAGGAAGGCTATAAATGTTGTCGTGCGCCGTGATGATCGCCAAGGCGACCGCTGCGGCCGTGAATGCTTGCGCCACCAGGCTTTGAATGCCGACCAAACCGAGCAGCTGTTTGTAGCTGCCGAATCCCTTCGTGTGAACGGTGATGGCGCACACCACGAGTCCGACGAGCGACGCGGCAGTCAAGCTGAAGTACTTCACGCTCGACACCGACACCCCTCCTAACGAGAGCAACAGCCTCGCCAGGCCTACCACCAGCAAGAACCCTAGAATAGGCCTCAGAAATCGGACGTACTGGAAGACACTCTTTCCAAAGATGGTCATCGTGCAGCTCCTTTTTTTGAAGTTGTCAGGCGCAAGAATGCGTGGATGGTAACACCAAAGCAGTGGCAGGGGGAAGAATTCTGTGGACGGGCGAGGCAAGGTCAGATGGCTGGCCGAGATGCCAGAAAGACCTAGGAGTCGAGACCTTTGGGTTTAAGGGGGGGACGCGAGAAAACCCTGCTAGAAGGGAAACAACCGGGACCTGCGCTGTCGAGCGATGCCACGCCAAATCGGGTTGCGCCTAAAATGTCTTGCTGCCGTTGAAGCCCCGTCATTCCTGAGAAAGCGGAAATCCACCTCGCCGCCGCCGGCCTACGTTTCTTCGTTGCCGCGGGCCATCACGACTTTCCCGGTGCGCACGAGCTCGATGATCTTGTAACGGCCCATCATTTTGATCATCGCGTCCACTTTTTCCGTGTCGCCTGTCGCCATCAAGATGATGGAGCTTTCCGTCAAGTCGACCGTCTTGCATTTGAAATGCTCGGCAATCTGCAGCACGCCTGTGCGTTCCTCGGAGTTTACGGCCAGTTTGACCAGGGCCAGCTCGCGCACGACCGCATTCTCGCCGGTGTGATCCATGCAATGAATGACGTCGATCAATTTGTTCACCTGGGCAATGATCTGGTCGAGTCCTTCGGGGTTTCCGATGGCGGTGACCGTCATGCGAGAGAATCTGCCATCCATCGAGGAAGAGACCACCAGCGAGTCGATGTTGTAACCGCGCCGCGCGAACACTTGGGCGATACGGGCGAGCACCCCTGGCTTGTTAGCGACGTAGACACTCAGGGTGTGTGTGTCTTCGCGATTCAGCAGGAGGCGGTCCATCCTCTTTTGGCCGGCGTCGACGGCCGAAGGCGGCTTTTCGCCAGACAGATTGGCAACCGCCTGTTCCGATCGCGGTCCAGAGGAGGGGGCTTGAACCCCGGCTTTTCTGCGCCGGGTTGAAGGCAATGGTTTAGGTCGAACCAACGGGTTTCTCCATCTTTTGTTTGGGTGCTTCGGTGAGCATGTCTTCCAGTGCCCGACCGGCGGGGATCATCGGGTATACGTTGTCTGTTTTCTCGCACTCGGCATTGATCACACAGGGACCGTCGTTGTATTCCATCGCTCGCATCAGGATCTTGCGAACATCGGCGGGCCGTTTGAGCGTGAATCCCTTGGCTCCCGGAAAGCAATCGGCGAGTTTCGCGAAATCGGGGTTTCCTTCCAGGTCCACGCCACTCTTGCGGTCCTCGTAGAACAGCTCCTGCCACTGTCTCACCATACCGAGATAATGATTGTTGAGAACCAGGATCTTGATGGGCAGCTTGTGGACGCAGGCGGTCGCCAGCTCGCACATGGTCATTTGAAACCCACCATCGCCAACGATGGCGATCACGAGCTCCTTGGCGCGCCCAAATTGGGCTCCGATCGCCGCCGGCAAGCCGTAGCCCATGGTTCCGGCACCTCCCGAGCTCAGCCAGTCGTTCGGCTTCAGCGACTTGCAGAACTGCGCAGCCCACATCTGGTGCTGGCCTACATCGGTTGAGAGAATCGCCCGGCTTTGCGTGATGTCATTGAGCTCATCGAGAATGTGCTGCATCTTCAAGCCGCCCTGCTTCTTGTATTTCAGCGGATACTTCTTCCTGTACCCGTCCAGGTGCTTGAGCCAGTCGGTGGTGTCGAGCCTCGGGACATGTTTGACCAGTTCCTCCAAAATAAGCCGGGCATCGCCGATGCACCATTCGTGAACCCGGATCATTTTGTGAATCTCTGCGTTATCGACGTCGACGTGAACGCGAACGGCATCCTTGCAGAACCGGTGCGGCTGCCCCACGATGCGGTCGTCAAATCGTGAGCCGATCGACATGACCAAATCGCACTCAATCATTGCCTTGTTCGCATAAGCTGTTCCGTGCATCCCCAGCATCCCCAGAGAAAGGCGGTGGGTTTCAGGAAATGCGCCTTTGCCCAGCAAGGTCGTCGTCACGGGAGCATTCAGCTTTTCAGCCAGATGTCGCAGCGCGTCGCAAGCGTCTGAAATAATTGCGCCGTGCCCTGCCAGCAGTACGGGGCGCCGCGACTTGCTCAGCGCTTCGGCCACGCCGAGCAAACGCTCCTGGTCAAAAGAGCTGTTGATCTTGTAACCCGGAAGATCCATCTCGGCATGCAACTCCCCGGAAAACGGCCCCTGCGTAACGTCCTTGGGGAGGTCGACCAGAACGGGCCCTGGGCGTCCAGTGTTTGTAATGTGGAACGCTTCGCGGACGATCCGCGGAATGTCGTTAGCGTTCTTCACCAAGTAGCTATGCTTGACGATCGGCATCGTCATGCTAAAGACGTCGGCTTCCTGGAAAGCATCCTTCCCGAGCATGGAAGTAACCGTCTGGCCGGTCAGAATGACCATTGGAACCGAGTCCATGTGCGCCGTCATGATCCCGGTAACGGTGTTGGTGGCGCCCGGGCCGCTAGTTACCAGCACCACGCCAGGTTTGCCTGTGGCCCGCGCATAGCCATCTGCCATGTGAGCCGCACCCTGCTCATGGCGGACCAAGATGAGCTTGATTTTGGTCTTGGTCGTCACCAGCGCGTCGAAGATGGGTATGGCCGCTCCACCTGAAAGGCCGAAGACATACTCGACGCCTTCGTTCTCGAGGCATCGTACGAGCGCCTGAGCGCCGTCCATTGTTTTGAGAATCATGAGCCAGCCAACCTCCGTGGCCGAGATGAGCCGCCAACATACGCGAGTTTTCGGCAGCATGCAACCAAGAAATGACTGTTTTCTGATCAAATCATGCTCGTCCAGTTAAATGCCGGTCAAAAGTTTCCTGATTTTCGACAAAACAAGGGGAGTATTATCCGAGCTAAGCATATTCTTAATCAAATTTGACCTAAACTTCAGGGTTTTGTCGCGATTTCTTCAAAGAAATAGGCTCAGCTGGCAACAAGCGACCTATGGGTCGGCGAGGCTGGGTTGTTTCAGCTGAGCACTCTCGTTGCGCTGGAAACTTTCGACTGGCGGCTTGGGAGCCAAAGCGCTAGAGTTCCCCACGCCTAACCGCACAAGAACGTCCCTTCTCCTTCTTCCTGTACGCCTATGGAGGTGCCCGCCATGAGCCGCAAGAGCCTGACCGTTCTTCTAGTCGGTGTTCTGCTTGGCATCGTTGTCCTGGATGCATTGCCTTTGCAGCAGCGCTACGAAAGGGTGCTGATTGGGGCTGCCAGCTCGACCCAGACGATGAAGCCTGTGGTGCGGGGCACTCAGTATGCCGCGGCCTCGATGGCATCCCAGGCTACCATGGCTGCTGAACGGATGCTGCGCGCTGGCGGCAATGCTTTCGATGCCATCGTCGCAGGGCAGGCAGTGCTGGCGTTGGTGGACTCGGCTTCGAACGGCATTGGCAGTGACGCGGTTTTGCTGATCTATTCGGCAAACGAGAAGAAGGTCTGGTCGCTGAACGCCGAAGGAACGGCTCCTCGACTGGCTACGATCGAGTGGTATCAGAGGAACCAGAAGGGAAAGATCCCGGTCAACGACACACTGCTTTCGGCAACGGTGCCTGGAGTCGTCGACGCCTGGTGCACCCTGTTGACGCGGTGGGGAACGATGAGTTTCGCACAGGTGCTGGCTCCGGCCATTGAGCTGGCCGAGCGTGGCTACCCGCTGTCTGAAAGCTACGCACGGATGATGGGTAGCGAACAGCTCTTGAAGTATCCCTCCAGTGCACGCTTGTACGCGCCTGGAGGAAGGAGATGGAAAGAGGGGGATATCTTCAAGAACGCCGATTTTGCGCGAACGCTGCAGCGCCTGGTGGATGTCGAGAAGAAGGCGACGAGTCGCGAGGCGGGTCTGGCATCGGCCCGAGATCGCTTTTACAAAGGCGATATCGCCAGGGAAATGTCTCAGTTCTCGGAGCGGAACGGCGGTCTGCTGCGCTATGAGGACTTCGCCAGTTATGCCGTCAAGCTGGAAGAGCCCGTTTCAATTAACTATCGCGGCTTTGAGGTGTACAAGAACCCTTCGGCCAGCCAAGGGCCGGCGGAGCTTTTCGCGCTCAACCTTTTGGAAGGTTATGACCTCAAGGGGATGGGCCACAATAGCGTCAGTATGATTCACGCCTCCGTTGAAGCCATGAAGCTGGCTATGGCTGATCGAGACAAGTACCTGGGAGACATGGATTTCATCCGTATTCCCTACGAAGGGCTCTTATCGAAGAAGTACGCTGAAGAGAGGCGCCACGCGATTTCTGCCGACAAAGCCTCGTTCGATTTTCGCCCTGGCCAGCCGGAGAAGTTCATGTCTGGATTCGAGCCACTGGAGCCGCCGCGCGATATCGACATTGCCGGGGGGGCGGACCACGAAGGCGACACGAGCTACATTGCTGTTGTGGACCGGGAACGCAACGCCATTACTTTCACGCCGAGCCTGCACAGCGTCTTTGGCACAAAGGTCGTGATGGGAGAGCTGGGGTTTTCGCTCAATTGTCGCGGTGACTACTTCTCGCTAGTTCCAGGGCATGCCAACGCGC
Source organism: Acidimicrobiia bacterium (assembly GCA_016871215.1). GTDB lineage: Bacteria > Acidobacteriota > Terriglobia > Versatilivoradales > Versatilivoraceae > VFZK01. The sequence goes on from VFZK01000014.1 coordinate 11,623, forward strand.
TGCAGCCCGGGAAGCGGCCACGCAGCACGCTGCAAGGAACCCTCGTCATGAAGGACGGAAAGCCTTACTTGGTTACCGGCAGTCCCGGCGGCGACGATCAATGTATGCGTACGCTTCAGACATTCGTCAACATTGTCGACTTCGGCATGAACGTCCAGCAGGCGATCGAAGCCCCACGCTGGTCGACGCGCAGTTTTCCCGCGTCGCCTTTGCCGCACACGATGTATCCAGGTGAGGTGACTGTCGAAAGCCGCATTCCCGAAGCGGTGCGGGCTGAGCTGGTCCGCCGGGGCCACAAACTTTTCGTGACGGGCCCGTGGAGCATGGGATCCAACGCGGCAATCCTGATCGATTCGGCGACGGGTTCACTTAGTGCGGGCGCCGATCCGCGCGTAGCGGCTCAGGCCTTGGCGTGGTAGTCGGTCGCCGACTGATTCGAGGGGAGCGTCCGAGGCACGGTTCTGCCGATGGGCGGGGAGCCTCTTGGAGATCACTTCGCCCGGTCGGGCAAATCACCGCTTCAGCACCTGGTCCAGAAGTCGCGAGCACTCCAAGCTCTTGTCGTACACGATCGAATCCGTCCGGCGCGCATTCTCGCGTTCCTGGAAAAGCTCGTCGGTGATGTTGAGCGCTGCCATGACAGCAACTTTCAGTGAATCCACGGTCTTGCTGACCCCTGCGATTTCCCGCATTTTGCGATCGACGTAGGCTGCGAGCTTTCCGACGTACTCGGGATCGATCTCGCCCCGAATCTGGTAGCTCTGGTCAAAGATCTCAATTCGTGTCGAATTCTCTGGCATGTCCACGCCCCTTCCTGCCTTGTCAGATGGCAAGACTGTCAAGGTTCTTCAGGATCGATTCGATTTTTCCTTTCACCAGGTCGCGCTCCTTTTTGAGCTCGCTCGTTTCCTGCCGCAGGCGCTCACCCTCAGCCTGGGTCTGCTCGAGCAGCGACTTCAGCTTCAGAACCTCTTTCTCCAGCGATTCCTTTTGCAACTTCACCGCCTTGAACAGCTCGATCGTGCGATAGACCTTGTTTTCCAGATCGGTGAATTTCTCGAGTCCGTTATTCACTCTAGGTCCTCAATTGGGCTCCCAACTTGGATTGAAGCCGCTCTAAAACGATTTCGTGGAATCGATTCACTTCTTCATCAACTAACGTTCGGTCGGGCGACTGGTACACGATGCTGATCGAGAGGCCCTTTTTGCCAGATGGTAGCTTCTCCCCAAAATAGAGGTCAAAGGGAAAACACTGCTGCACTTCTGGGATTCCCGCTTGCAGCACGACCGCCTGGATGGCTTCACAATCGATGTCTCTGTCGACCACCAGCGACAAGTCCCGCTGAACTGCCGGAAACTTCGGAAGTTCGCGGGCCACCCGCTCCGGGGCCTGGTATCGATACCAGGTTTCAAGCGGTATTTCGGCCAGGAACACCGGTTGTTTGATCTTGTAACCTTCCAGGATTCGGGGGTGCAACTGCCCGCACACGCCCAACGTGTCGCTGCCGAGGAGCAATTCGGCCGAAACACTGGGATGGTAGTAATCCGGTACCCTCCCCTTTCTGCCACGAGACCGCCAGACAACCTGGCTTGCCGGAAGCGAGAGTGCTTCCAGCAGAACTTCCAAGCTGCCTTTGAGGTCAAAGAACGTGGTGCTGCGCGCCTTCTCGTTATGGACGGTCTTTTCGTCGGCATTGCCGGTGGCAACCAATCCCAGAAAGGGCTGCTCGTTGGGCAACCCTGAGGCGTTCGCAGAATAAATGCGGCCGAGTTCGTACAGGCGAACGCTGCGCGTTCCACGGTGGTAGTTCCGACCCAGCGAGCCCAGCAACCCGGGCGCGAGGGACGTGCGCATCGCTTCCGTTTCGAGGGACAACGGATTCTTGAGCCGCATCGCCGGCAGGGAGCTGAATTTCTCGTTCTCGGGCGCAGGCACGAACGCGTACGTCAGGGTCTCCGTGTAGCCCAAACCCAACAGACTTCTCCTGAGGGCTTGCTCCTTCAGAGAATTGGGCAGCCGTCTCGAAGTGCCCGTCCAAGCGGGAAGCGCGGAAGCGATCTTGTCGTATCCGTAGTGCCGGGCGATCTCTTCGATCAGGTCGATTTCACGTTCGACATCGAGACGGGAGGTGGGCAACTGGACGCGCCACCCGCCGGCATCGTGCGAAACAACCTCGAAGTTGAGCGCAGCGAGAATCCGCTCGACGAACTCGTCGCCAATTTCCGTCCCCATCACGCGGACAATCGCTGACCGGCGCAACGCAATGCACGGACGGGAAGCCGAGCGCGGATAGGCATCCACAACGCCGCTGAGAATCTCGCCTCCGGCCAGTTGTTTCACGAGGGCAGCGGTCCGGTCGATGGCTGTTCTGGCGGCGTCTACATCCGCACCCCGTTCGAAGCGGTGAGACGCCTCGGTGTGCATGCCGAGAGCCTTGGCGGTTCTCCGAACCGAGACCGGATCGAACCAGGCGCTTTCGAGCAGAACATCAGTGGCTGCAAACCCAATCTCGCTGTCGGCGCCACCCATCACTCCGGCCAGTGCCAGAGCGCGCTCGCGGTCGGCAATCACGAGCATGCCCGGCTTCAGCTCCCGGGTTTCACCATCCAGGGTCACCAGCTCTTCTTTGGCGCGGGCCTGGCGAACAACGATCTCGCCCTGCCGGACTCGGGACAGATCGAAAGCGTGCAAGGGATGGCCTAATTCGAGCAGCACGTAGTTGGTCGCATCCACCACGTTGTTGATGGATCTCACACCCAAACGCTCGAGTCGCTGCGCAAGCCAGGAAGGGGAAGGAGCGACTTTGACGTTTCGAATGACTCGTGCGCAGTACCTCGCGCAAAGTTCGGGAGATTCGATCGTGACCGCAATTCGAGAAGCAGCCGCTTCAGCCGATTCCAGAACTTTCGTGTCCACCGTTTTCAAAGGCTGCCGATAGCAGGCTGCCGCTTCGCGCGCAACCCCGGCATGACTCAGACAATCGGGCCGATTCGACGTGATGTCGAAATCCAGAATCGTATCCGAGCCAGCCGACTCGAGTCCTTCCGCCACGACTCCCGCCATCGAGAGATCGTCTGCGAGCTGGCGCGGGCTGGCTTCGAAGTCGACGAACTCTTTCAACCAGAGATAGCTGATCTTCATTCGAAATGTTCAACCGGACAGCACGAACTGGCCTGGCGCTGCGAGAACGAAGGAAAAGCTAGCACCCTTTTCCCAGGCGTTGCCGTTGCAATAAGGCGCGCAACGAGGGCCGAACGCGCCAGAGCGCCCAACTCCGGCGCCGTCAGATTCCGATGAGAGTTCCTGTGTTCCCAGCTCCAAACTCAAAACTGCTCCAGGAACCGCAAATCGCTGTCGTAAAAATGCTGGATGTTGTTCACCGAGTACTTCAACATCGCAAACCGCTCGATGCCCAATCCAAAGGCAAAGCCGGCAAGCTTTTCGGGGTCGTAGTCGACGTATCGGAACACCGCCGGGTCCACCATTCCAGCGCCGAGCATCTCAACCCACCCCGAGGCTTTGCACACGCGGCAACCAGCGCCACTGCAAAAGATGCAAGAGATGTCGACTTCGGCGCTCGGTTCGGTGAACGCGAAGTAGCTAGGCCGAAACCGCACACGGGTCTTCTGGCTGAAGAAGGACTTGAGGAAGAACTCCAGCGTCCCCTTGAAGTCGCGAAAGGTGAGGCCTTCGTCCACGGCCAGGCCTTCGATCTGCTGAAAAGCCGGGGAGTGAGTCGCATCGGGATTGTCACGCCGATAGACCTTGCCCGGACAGATGATGCGCAGCGGCGGACGTTGCTTCTGCATCGTGCGAATCTGCACGGGGGAGGTGTGCGTGCGCAACAAGAGCGAATCTGAGATGTAAAACGTATCCTGCGAGTCGCGGGCGGGATGATGTTCGGGAATATTCAGCGCTTCGAAGTTGTAAAAGGCGCTCTCAATCTCCGGGCCGTCTTCAACGGAGTAGCCCATGAAGCTGAAGATCTCTTCGATCTCGCTCCGGACCAGAGTCAGTGGGTGGGCGTGTCCCGCCGGCCGGCGGTTTCCTGGAAGCGTCACATCGACTCGCTCGGACTCGAGGCGCACTGCCAGCGCCTGCGCTGCCGCCTCGGACTCCAGCCGGTCCAGGCCAGCCTCGACCTCCAGCTTGAGTTCGTTGATCCGTTTGCCGGCGTTGGGCTTTTCGGCTGCTGGAACCTGCTGAAGCTGCTTCAGCAGCAGCGTGACAAGCCCGCTCTTTCGGCCGAGGTACTTGTTGTGAAGATCCTGGGGAGAACGCGCACGCTGCGTGTCGGATTCGAACTCATTTCGAATTCGCTCAATCTGTTCGTCCAGCATCTCGACACCGTAGCACAACAAAAAGGGTGCTCCAAAGGCCCATTTCCACAGGCCTTCTGCGACTCGCCCGGCCTCCTGGGTCTTTGGCAAACCGGTAGTGTTCTACCCTCGACTCACGCGGGAGCCGGCGCGGGGGGCCTCAATGATAGCGCTGCTCGAACAGGTGGGCGTTCCGGAGGTTGCGGCCGGTGGAAGGCACCGGTGGTCCGATCACGCAGCCATCGCGTGTTTTGCGGTTGCGACCAGTTTGGCGAAAGCCTCGGGCTCTTTCACAGCCAAGTCGGCGAGAATCTTGCGATCCAGATCGACGCCCGATTTCTTCAGGCCGCAAATCAAGTGGCTGTAGGAAATGCCATTCAACTTGGCAGCCGCGCCAATTCGCACAATCCAGAGCCGGCGGAAATCCCGCTTGCGGGCGCGACGATCCCGCATAGAATATCTCAAGGCCTTCTGGACCGATTCCTTGGCAGATCGGTGTAACTTGCTCTTCGTACCTCGAAACCCCGAGGCCAGCTTCAGTATCTTCCGGCGGCGATCCCGCCGCGTTGTTCCTCTCTTGACTCTAGGCACCGCGTTCTCCTTGGTTTAGATGATGGCCGATTTCGCTCAGCGCCGCGGCCTGATGCAGCCTCTCAGGCGTATGGGAGCATTGCCTTGACTTTGGGTGCATCTGCCACGCTGACCAGGACGTTCTGATCCAGCTTGCGCTTCCGCTTGGCGGTCTTCTTGGTCAGAATGTGGCGGGCATGGGAATGGCCTCGCTTCACCTTGCCCGAAGCCGTCAGATGAAAGCGCTTCTTAGCCCCTCGATGGGTCTTGATCTTTGGCACAAATCGTCTCCTTTGAAATTAAGCAGCACACGCAGCCCGACTCGAGTCTTGCAAAGGCACATGCGTGTAGCGCCTGCGCCCTCAGCGGTTTGTTTCACCGGCGGCAGTCCAACTCCCAGCCGCGGGTTCTTCCGGCTTCGCCTGAGCGCGGCGGGCAGCAGTTCCTCACTTTTTCGGCCCAAAGATGACAAACATGTTGTTACCTTCCATCTTTGGGAAGCCTTCGACCACGCCATGGTCCGCGACATCCTGCATCAGGCGCGTAATGAGTTGTCTCCCGATCTCGCGGTGCGTATTCTCCCTTCCACGAAACATCACGCCCGCTTTGACTTTGTCGCCGTCGCCAAGAAATCGGATGATGTTGTTCTTCTTGAACTCATAATCGTGATCGTCGGTCATGGGCCGGAATTTCACCTCTTTGACCTGGATCACTTTCTGGTGCTTCTTGGCCTCGTGTGCTTTCTTGTTCAGCTGGTAAAGGTATTTGCCGTAGTTCATGATCCGGCAAACCGGCGGCTGAGCCGTGGGCGAAATCTCGACAAGATCCAGATCCTTCTCTTTCGCCAACTTCATCGCATCGAAGGGGCTCAGGATACCAACCTGATTGCCTTCATCGTCGATGACCCGCACTTCTCTAGCCCGAATCCGCTCGTTGATTCTAATGTTGTGTCGAATACGCGCACCTCCTGCGCCGATGACCGTCGCTTCGTCGATTCGTTAGGGCCGAACCGCCCTGGTTGATTTCAAATGCTGAATCAACTCTAAGAACTTTTCAAACGAAAAACTGCCCATGTCGCCGTCGAAACGATTGCGCACCGACAACGTTCCGTTGTCCAGTTCTTTGTCTCCGATCACTACCATAAACGGAATCTTTTCCAGCTGGGCACGTCGAATCTTGAGGTTGATCTTCTCGTTGCGCAAATCCATCCTGGCCCGGAACTGCGCGGCGGTTAGCCGGTCACGGAGCTGCCGCACGGCGTGAGTATGTTTCTCGCTGATCGGCAACAGCGCAACCTGCACTGGCGCGAGCCATAAGGGAAAGGCCCCGGCATAGTGCTCGATCAGCACTCCGAAAAAACGCTCCATGGAGCCCAGCAACGCGCGGTGCACCATGTAGGGCCGGTGCGCCTTTCCGTCCTCGCCGATGAAAGAGATGTCGAATCTCTCCGGCAAGTTGAAGTCGAACTGGATGGTCGAGCACTGCCACGAGCGTCCGATGGCATCTTTGATCTTCACATCGATCTTGGGGCCGTAGAAGGCGCCGCCGCCTTCATCGACGCTGTAAGCCAGACTCTTCGAATCGAGCGCTCTTCGCAGGGCTGCTTCCGCCGTCTGCCAGTCTTCTGCCGAGCCAACGTACTTCTCCGGCCGGGTCGAAAGAAAAATCTCGAACTGCTCGAACCCGAAGCTGCGCAGCAGATGCAAGGTGAAATCGATGACGCCCAGAATCTCTTCCTCGATCTTCGAGGGCTGGCAGAAGATATGCGCGTCGTCCTGGGTAAACCCGCGAACGCGGAAAAGCCCCGCCAGTACTCCGGAACGTTCATAGCGGTACACTGTCCCGGTTTCGGCCCAACGCAGGGGCAAGTCCCGATAGCTTCGAAGATCGTTCTTGTAGATCAAGATGTGGAACGGACAGTTCATGGGTTTGAGCTGGTAGTCCGTTTCGTCGATCTTCATCGGGGCATACATGCTGTCGCGATAGAAGTCCACGTGCCCGCTGGTGCGCCACAAGTCCAGCTTGGCGATGTGGGGTGTGCAGACGAAATCGTACCCACCTCGCAGATGCTCAGCGCGCCAGAAGTCCTCGATCTCGGTGCGAATCAACGCGCCTTTGGGATGCCAGAACACCAAGCCGGGCCCAGCTTCTTCCTGCAAGCTGAACAGATCGAGTTCTTTGCCAAGGCGCCGGTGGTCGCGTTTCTTCGCTTCCTCCAGCTGTTTCAGGTAATTATCCAATTCCTTCCTGGAGAAGAACGATGTTCCGTAAATGCGCTGCAGCTGCCGGGAGTGCTCGTCGCCCTTCCAGTAAGCGCCGGCGATAGAGAGGAGTTTGATTGCTTTGATCTTGCCGGTTGAAGAGAGGTGAGGACCCAAACAGAAGTCTACCAAAGTGCCGACGGTATAGCAGGAAAACTGCGCGTCGGCCTTATCTTGAATCAACTCGCATTTGAGCTCGGCACCTTGCTTGCGAAACCACTCCAGTCCTTCGTCTCGATTGTGAATCGTGCGCACGAACGGCAAGTCCTGGTGGATGAACTCCAGCATTTTTTGCTCGATCTTCTCAAGGTCCTCGGGCGTGAAGGGCGTCTTCCGATAGAAATCGTAATAGAACCCGTTCTCAACGGGCGGACCGATGCCCAGCTGCGTCTCGGGAAACAGCGTCGTTACCGCCAGCGCCAGCAGATGGGCGGAGCTATGGCGGTAAACCTCCAACGCCTCCAGGTTCCTGTCGGTTAGAATAGCAAGGGAAGCATCTTTCTCGATGGGTTGAGTCAGATCGACCAGCCTTCCATCAACCCTGGCAACGATAGCGGCTTCACCCAGCCGCTTTCCGACGGAGTTAGCCACCTCTAGTGGGGTGACGCCCGATTCGTATGACTTCGTGCTTCCGTCTGGAAGAGTGATACTGACCTGGCCCATAATCTCCCAACAGCGCCGCAAAGCCGCCGACACGCACGGCCTTAGCTCGAAAACGAAACGGGTAATTTACCAAACGGTTGCACCTCGGTCAACGGCTTTGACACGCCGACGAACACGGCGACACGAAGCGCCACGTCCATTTGAGCCGCAGCGTTCGGAACAATCCCGCAAAGTGCTGCCCTCGAGGGATACGATACCCGCCCGGCTTACAAGCCGCCGTGCTGGCTTTCTTGCGGGGGAATGACTGCAGGTTCTCGTTGTCTTGAACACCGGCCAAAGCAGGTCATGTCTTGCCGTGAACGGGTCAACCAATCCATATAGGCCGAACAGAGATCGCTGCAGACCGACCCATGACCGACACGACGAACATGCCCACACGCCGCCAGGCAGACCCTCTCTCGTTCGCTCGTTTCGAGGCGATGGGCTGTTTTCACGCCTAAGGGGATTCGTACTGCTTGAAACGCGGCACCAACCGGACCTGCAGATCTCTGAGGCGAGAGCGTTTTTCCCTTGTCCGATATCAACCGCGTCCAGACAACGGCAGATTCGTTCTCGGCTCAGGTCAGCTGGGCGATTGACACGCGCTCACCAACCGGTTTGATCGTACTCTAACCCAAACGCAGTATTCCCTCCAAGGCGACACCCTCGTGCTTTGCTAGCGGTCGTGCAAACTCCCTCGCGTGCCCAATTCTTAGCCTGGGTTGCAGCCAGCGATCTTCCTCTGGATCGCGCTGGCACTCGGCGAAACCCAAATGCCCAACAGGGTTCACACGGGCTTAGATCACTCAGCTGGCCGGCTGCAGAAAAACCAAATCTCAACGAGGAGGATCACACCACATGAAACGTGTCGCAATCTGTGCTTGCGCGATGTTGGCAGTGGCTCTGAAGCTGCCAGCCTACGCACAAGTTGGCAAGGGACTCAGCGGCGCTCACTGGAATCTCAACATCATTGGAGTTCCCAAGGACAAGAGCGTTCCGAAGATGACCGACAGCAACCGGCATGTCATCTTCGTGCCGCTGCAAAGCGGGAGCGATGTGACCCGGCAGGTGAAGATCTATTACGTTCGGGGCGACGCTTTCCGCGTCCTCGACGGCAACGCTACCGACGACAACGAGGCCACCATTCAGGTGCCTTACGAGCTGTGCGGCGACCTTACCGCCGGCTGCGAGGAATTGCTGAGCTTTGATGTCTACGCGGTTGGATTGGGCAAGCCGAAGGGCGCCGCGATCGTCCAGGCGGAGTGCACGTACAGCATCGATACGGTTCCTCCAGATACAACCTGTACGGACACTTTGCTGATGAGTTCTTTTGAAGTGGCACGCACCAACGATGGGTCAAACAAGCCGAAACAAGTCAACATCACCGATGTATTCCGTGCGACCGGTTGCCTGGATGTCAACGGCAGCGATACCTGCGACTCCGGTGACCTCCAGTTCTCGAACATCTGGGTGTTCAATATTCCTCAGTTGGTCGATTACTTCTGGGACTACGACAACAACGGACTGAAATTGATGCAGGTGCGGTTCTACGAAACCACCTCTGGATCGATCGGTACAGTAGGCTGATGCTCCTGGCTCCCTGCTTGCCAAACGAACCCGTCAAGTTCAATCCATGTGAAGGTCACCCCGATGGCGAAAGCGCCTGTCCAGAAGCGCCTGCAGCACACCCAGCCGAGCCCCGAAGTGTTTGACGACGAGAATGGGCACCCGAGTCTCGATGATCATCTCCTCGGCAACACTCCCCAACAGAATGGCTGACGACCGGCTGCGGCCGCGCGTGGCCATGACGATCAGCTCGACGTTTTGCTGGTCAGCCACCCGCCCAATGGCATGCGCGACATTCGAGCTCTCCTCGAAGATCGGAGTCACTTTGACGCCCTGGCAGTTGATCGGCGCGATGAACTGCTGGAAGGCCTGCTGTTCTTGACCGCGCAACACGCGGCCGTATTCTTCGTAAGTGATCACCGCTTCGTTGAAGTAAGCGTGGAGAAGCAGGCACTCGGAGTCCCGATTTAAGGCTGCCAACGACGTGGCCACACGCACGCTGTCGGCCGCCGGTTCCGAGAAATCAACGGGCACGAGAATACGTCGCAGGGCAGGTTTCGAGTGCTGTGGAACCATCCACACAGAACAAGGCGCCTTCATCGCCAGTCGGCGTGCCAAAGGTTTGCGGCTTGCGGAATCGACCCGATGGCCCAGCATCAGCAAGTCAGTGTGTTTCTCGGCCGCATGCGACAACAATTGGTCTGTAAGGGGGCCTTGGAGCACATCGTGAGAAACCTGGACGGAAGACGGCATACCGCTGGAATTCCGCTGGACCGCCGCTTGAAGATCGGAAAACGCCTGATCGTAGCTCGGAGCAGACATCGGGCCCGCAACCTCCGTCATCACATGGACGAAGCGCACCTCGCGCGCAGTGCCCAACCTGGCAATCGTCGTAGCGTAGCGAATCAGGACTGCATCTTCGTCGCTGCCTGCCAGCGCTACCATAAAGCTTCGATATCGATGCATGGGGGTTCTCCACTTCGCAGTCTACCAGAGATTACTTCTTGGAATGCCGGCAATACACAGCCAACAGCGGCTGCGCAGACACTTCAAGCGGATGCGGGTGTTGCTGTCTTGTCGAGGAACCTGCGCAGCAAGCCATAGATCACCATGGCGGACAATACGCCTGTCAAAAAGCTCGCGAAGACCACCATCAGCGCGGTGTAGATCATCAGTCCCGCATGAAACCAGTTGTGAGCCCACACCTGTTTGATTTCCGTCGGCTTGACCATGTTGAACGCTACCCACATGAGAATGCCGCCAATGCAGGCCATTGGCACAAGCTCCAAATAATGGGCCAGGAACCAAACCAATGCCAGTTTCAGAATGCATTTCATGATCCCGGCCAGCGGCGTCAGTGCGCCTGCTTTGATGTTGGTTGCCGTTCGGGCCAGCGCGCCCGATAAGGGCATGCCGTTGAGCATGGGCACGAGCGTTTGGATCAACCCTTGTCCCCAGAACTCCTTGTTGGGATTGTAAGGTGTCCCGCGGTTGTCGGCCAGCCGGTCTGCCATGCGAGCTGCCAAGAGGCTCTCGAATCCACAAACGAAAGCAAACGCCAGCGAGTAAAGCGCGAGATCTCCCAATACTGCCACGTCCCACGAAGGCAGTCGCGGCGGCGAGATCACCAGGAAGTCTGTGGGGATCTTCCCGTACTTGGTCATGATCAGCGACAGACCGTCGTTAGAGAAAATGGTTGACGACAGAAGTGTTCCAACGCCGATGGCGAGCAGCGGCGCTGGGATATAGATCGAGATGGAAAGTAACGATCGCGTCATCATGAATGTCAGCAGGCCAAGGAACATCGCTGAGCCATTCGCTTGTCCGATGTTTTCGCTGATGGTGCGCAGCTTTTCGAAGAACCCGCCAGTAAGGGCAGCCTTGAATCCCAACACTTCACCAAGTTGGGTCATCGCGATCGTTACGGCAATTCCGGCGCTGAACCCGACAACAACGGAATGGGGCACCATGTTGCCGATTTTGCCCCATCCCAATAACCCAATCACCATCAGCATCGGACCTGAGAGCATGCAAATGAGCACTAGAAAGCCGTGGCCAGCAAAGGGGTCGTCCGCTGTCTTGTAGGCGTCCATGATTGCGGCAATTGTGGGGATGAGCGCTGCCACTGGGCCATACACGTTGTACTTCGAGCCGCTGAACAACGCGCCCACAAGGCCTGCGATAGCGCCAGCCAGAATGCCGTGCTCGGGACGCAGGCCCGAAGCGATTGCGAAACCCATGGCCATCGGGATCGCCATCATGGCAACCAGCAAGCCCGCGCTGGTATCGCGGATGGCGACTCTGAGCCAGTCACCGCTGCGCATTTCTTCGAAGCGCGTATCGAAAGGGTTAATGAAATTTCTGAGCCGCTGGCTAATGGACTCTTTAGTTGCCGCTGTATGCCGCTGTATGCCGCTGCTCGACCTCTCTCGGGGCAGTTAACAATGTTGACATGCGCGTTCCCTCGCATCGATCTTCAATAGTTCAGGTGCTCAATCGGTTCTTCTGCCGAGTTTCGGCGTCTAGCTAGCGCGCCACACCGACTTCTGAAACAACGTGGCGCAACGGCAGGAAGGAGTCCCTTGACGCGTCAAAGGCCGTGACGTCGCCGGTCCCAATGTCGTAGACCCAACCGTGCAATCTCAATTCGCCCTTGGCGAGCCCCGCAGCCACAGCGGGGTGAGTGCGGAGGTTGTTGAGCTGTGCCAAGACGTTCTGTTCTGTCAATGCCATCAGCAACTCGCTGCCGGACAGATGGCTGTACTTCTGTTCCACAATCAACCGTGCAGGCTCGCCGTAGTGGAGCCACGCCGCAACGTTCTTCATCTTCGCCACTTGTTCTGGATGCAGCACACCCTTCATGGCACCGCAATTGGAGTGTCCGCAAATGATGACGTCTTTCACACCGAGCGCCATCACTGCATATTCGATCGTGGCTGTTACGCCTCCGATTGCCTGGCCGAAAGCCGGGACAATGTTGCCTGCGTTACGGATGACGAATAGGTCACCTGGCTTTGTTTGGGTCAACAGCGCGGGATCGATTCTCGAGTCCGAGCAGGTGATCAGCAGGGCCTCTGGACGTTGGCCTGATGCCAATTCGCTGAACAGCTCTTCGTGCTGAGGAAAGACTTCTTCCTGAAACTTGGAAAGGCCTTCGATGATTCTTTTCATTGTGTTCTCCTTGGAACGAATAGGCCGTTTCGTGCAAGGCACGCAGGCCCCCAGGGTCCACCGTAGCGTGCGCAGTTTCGCTCGGCAGGGCAGGAGCAAAGCCGGAAGCCTTGTGCGGTGCCGAAGCGGAAGGCGATGTGATCACTGGAGCCTGAACAGCGCCGGAGGTCGCACAGCAGTTCCGCAAGCTTCGACGAGAGGGTTAGAAGTTAGGCTGAATACGCTTCAGGAGAGAGTCGGCGGAGCCCGGGGAGGAGAAGGAGGACCAGAATCCTTGCGAACTTCAAAGTGGTTGTTGACGAACCAAAACCAGCCGTGGAAGCGAACATCCGGCTGCGTGTGTTTCCTGCGAATCTCGCCGTGCCGATGTTCTCGCTGTCGCTTTGGGTTTGCCGATTCCCGGCGAGTTTCGCTAATTTCGTGAAAGACAAACGTTTCGCCTTCGGACCTGGCTGCTTCCGCGAGCTTGATGAGGTTCCGGTTCCCGAATGCCGTCCCTCCATACGCTGCCAGAACTAACAGGAGCATGAAGGACCGCAGGAACCATTTCTTGAGGTCCGAAACCTTCTTCACCAACGGTCTCCTTCGAAGGCAACGATCGACAAACGCATCTTCGTTCAGCCCCAACAGTCCGAAGTATCGAGTAACTCTGGAGGGCACCTAATAACATACTCTCGCGCGGTCCGTCAACCTCCAAACGGGACACCTCCAAACGGGTCCAAACGCGGTCCTGGTTTTCCCGGTCTGAATCTACTCCCGACGTGCGGGGAGCGACAAGATCAGTGCTCGAGCTCGTGGTTGCCTCTACTGGGAGAGTGGAACGCTGGGGCAGGCAGAGGCTTCGCGATTACGAGTTGTTAGCAAGATCCGGCCGGTCTGTCCGGGCTAGTCCGGGCTAGACCGAGCTCTCGACCGCCATTGGTTTCACAGCCCTCTCGCGCGGCAAGAACACCGCCACGAAGAACCCGACAAGTGGGAGCAGAGCGACTAGCATCAATGCCCGGCTCAGGCCGGCGCTGTCGGCAATGCCCCCGACCAGGGGCACAAACATGCCGCCAGCACCCCAAGCCACACCCATCATCAACGAGGAAACAACGCTGGCGTTGTTAGGGAGCAGGTTCTGTGCGAGCACAACGTTGACCGGTACCGTGGCCAGCAGAACCACGCCTCCCAATGCGAGGAAAAGGTAAGACTCAAACCCTTCGGTCAGCAGAAAGCTGATGATAAGAGGCGTCGAGAACAACATCGAATACAGCATGAGATTCCTTCCACCCAGTTTGTCGGCTAGTGCGCCGCCGCTAAACCCGCCCAGAGCCCCGAAAAACATGAACAAAGTGGTCACTTTGCCGGCGGCCAAGGGAGGCAGTCCCTTTTGCGAGAGGTAGAGCGGCAGGAAACTCACGAAACAGGTCTGCACGGCGGAACGGATAACCGCCAAGACGTAAAGCTGGGAGAGCGGTTGCCAAACTCCAACCAGCGACTGCCTCAGCCCCTGTCGCACGGTGGCCTTGGTCGAGTGTTCGACCGCCGGAACCAAGAAGTAAAGCAGAGCGAACACGGCGAGTCCCGGCAGCATGACGACATACGAGCGTTCCAACCCGAACTTCAAGACCGTGTAAGTGATCAGCAGCGGGCCGAGAGAGAACCCAATCGTCCCTGAAGTAACGAAGATCGACATGCCCAGCCCTCTGCGATGGCGGCTGGCTGCAGCGGTCATGGCGGCGCTTTGAGGATGGAACGAGGCGATGCCAACGCCGCCACAGGCCAGCAGCACGGCCAGTATTTCGAAACTGTTCGCCAGCCCTAGGCATGACATGAACACCGCAGTGACGAGCGGGCTGAACACCGCAAAAGCCTTTTTCAGGTAGCGGTCAGAGATATAGCCGTAGAGCGGTTGTGTGAATGACGAGGAAATCGCCAGGATCGCCGCTAGCCAGCCCGCTTGCGCAATCGAAAGGTTTAGTTTTACAACGAGGAACGGCAGCAACGGACCCAGAAAGTTGGAATACGAATCGTTGACGAAATGCGCAGCCGAGAGCGAGAAGATGGTAAGCCGGTCTTTTCGGTCGAGTGAAGGCATTGGCCGGGAGAGTAGCGCGTTCTGTCGATCGGTGCCAGCCTGATCTCAGCGTCTCATCTATATATAAGTCTGCTAAGTCTTCGAGTCGAGGTGACGACCTTGCTGACATGCGGGCCACGAATGCTGGCGCGAAGCCGTCGAGCAGTCCAGTCGCCAGTGAGGGCTCACAACGGGGGCAAGGGCACGAGCTTCACTGCGACTCACTCGCCAGTTCGGGAACGCCGAGAAAAGGCCGTCCCCCGTTGCGTGTCGGGTCGTTGCTCCGAAAGCGCAGCGCCTGTTGCCCACGGCACTCGCAGGCACAAGCCAGCCCCACATTTATTCGGGTCCGCTCCTGGCTGCAGAGACAAAATGGGCAAAGATCTTCTGAGAAAGCGCGTCGGTTTCCCAGCCGATTTCGGGGTGCCACTGCACACCCAGCAGAAACCGGCCACGTTCAGGCTTGCGCAACTCGACGGCTTCGACAATGCCGTCCGGCGATTCGGCGGTTGCAACCAGCGTTGGCGCCACCTTGCGAATCGCCTGATGGTGAAAGCTGTTCACGCGGGTCACTGTCAGGCCAGCCAGTTGACGAAGCAACGACTTCGGTTTGACGCGGATCGTATGGGATCGGTAGCCCTCCATGCCACTCTGTTCGTGTTTCACGGCCTGCTTCACCTGCGACTCGACATCTTGCCAAAGCGTGCCACCAAGATACACATTCAGAATCTGGACACCAAAACAGATGCACAAGAGCGGTTTTCCCGTCTGGAAGATTTCGTCGAGCAAGAACAGATCGGTCCGATCGCGCTGGTCGATAATCGAGCCGATCTTGGGATGCGGTTCCTCTCCGTAGCGATGCGGATCGACGTCGCTGTTGCTGCCTGAAAGAAGAATGGCGTCTAAGCCGCGCACGACTTCTTCCGCGTAGGTTTTCTCCGGAATCAGGGGAAGCATGACCGGGATTCCGCCGGCATGAGACAAGGCCTCGCTGTACTGCTTGCGGAGGTAGAACCGATCATGGCCGGCATCGATGCGGCAGGGAACACCAATCAGAGGTTTTCGCGCCAAGAGCCCTCCTCGGAGATAGGACGAACAGCCACTGGCTTGCGCGACGTGCGAGGCCGGTTAGCAGTGAACCATGCAATCGAAAACACGGCGGGCCTGCCCAGGGCCAATACATCCAGCCACACGGCAGCCTCACGCTGCCGTTTCCAGTTTCAGCGCCCGTTGAAGATCGCCAATCAGGAACAGCGATCCCGCAGCCAGCACGATTCCATCGGGAAACGCCAGCGTTCGGGCCATGTCCAGTGCCTCTTGCGGAGTGGCAGCGTAGTGGTAGCGTTGCCGGTACTCGGGCAGCTGCGCGCCGATCTCGGCGGGATTTGCGGATCGTTCAGACTCCGCCGCCGTCAACACAATCTTGCCTGCCAACGGAAAGAGCCGCGCGGCGATCTCGGCAACATCCTTGTCGCGCATGACGCCAAACAAAAGCACGACCCGCCTGGAGTTGAGGAAGCGCTGGCAATAGGCGCGAAGGCTTTCCGCCCCGGCGATGTTGTGAGCGCCATCCAGGAGCAGCAGCGGCTCTCCGGCCACCCACTCTAAACGTCCGGGCCAGCGGGCTTTTTCAATGCCTTCATGAATGTCTTCAGCAGCGATTGGGAATCCCTGTGCCTGCAGAACCATCAGGGCGCGAATGGCGGCGATGGCATTGCGAACCTGGTGTTCGCCTGGCAGTGGAATGCGCAAATCCACAGGCGGGCCGCTTGCGAAATGGGCCTTGAGCCGGTAGCGGCCCAGTGTGTCGGCTTCGGTTTCGATCCGGGCTTCGTCGAGCGCGTGAATGCAGGTGGCACCAGCCACCCTACACCGTTCCTCCACGATATTCCGGACGACGGGACGGTCGCTGGTGCAAACGACAGGAAGCGGCCTCCCCTCCGCATGCGCGGTTGGCTTGATGATGCCTGCCTTTTCCCATGCAATCTCTTCCAGCGAGCTGCCAAGGTATTTCTGGTGATCGTAGTCCACGTTGGTAATCACCGCGACTCGTGGGGAGGCTACGTTGGTTGCGTCGAGCCGCCCCCCCAGGCCGGCTTCCAGCACAGCCATGTCTACGCGTTGGACGGCAAAGCAGCAGAATCCGATCGCCGTAACCACCTCGAAATAGGTCGGGTGCCGGTCCAGGTGGCCTTCAGTGGCGCCGGCCGGAAGGCTTAACAGTTCGTCCACTTTGGCTTTGACCCGCCCCGTAAGCTCCGCGAAGTCACTCGCTGAAATCGAGCACCCACGAACCCGAATGCGCTCCTCGATTCGCGTGAGATGTGGCGAGGTATAGAGACCCGTGTTGAGGCCGGACCTCCGCAAAACCGACTCCACAAATGCTGCCACCGATCCTTTTCCGTTCGTGCCCGCAATCAAGACGGAATCGAACTGGCGGTGCGGGTTTCCAAGGGATTCCAGCACTGCCGAGATGTTGTGCAAGCCAAGTTTGGCCGTGAGGACCTCGTTGCCAAGGGAGTACAGATATCGGAGGGCATCTGGGTATTGCATGAAGACACGACGCAAACGGCGCGGCCAAGGTTAAACCCTGGCAGGCGAGAGCGGATCTAGTATTACTTTGTTAAGTCTCTTCGGGTGGCGCATACATCGTGCTTTCTGCAATGTATGCGTACCGGTCGCACACATGACAAACTGCGCCATGTGTGCGCCACCCAAAGTATCGGGACAAGACTTAAGATAGTAGTTCTAGTGCCCGCAGAAACTCAGCGCGTTGGCAAGGTAATCGCGCAGCTGGCGCCGGTCGACAATCGCGTCGAGCATTCCGTGAGCGAGCAGGAACTCGCTTTTCTGGAAGCCTTCCGGCAACTTCTGCCGGATCGTCTGCTCAATCACGCGCGGGCCTGCGAATCCAATGAGAGCACCCGGCTCGGCAATGTTCAAGTCGCCTAGCATGGCGAAGCTGGCAGTGACCCCACCCGTGGTGGGATCTGTTAGGACAGAGACGTAGGGAATGCGTGCTTCGTCGAGGCGTGCCAGCGCAGCGCTGATCTTCGCCATCTGCACCAGGCTGAGCGCCCCTTCCTGCATGCGGGCGCCACCAGAACAAGAGACGATGACCACCGGGCAGCGCCGCTCCAACGCACGCTCGATGGCCCGTGTAATCATCTCGCCCATCACCGAGCCCATGGAGCCACTGATGAAAGCCGGCTCCATGGCGCAGATCAACACCGGTTTGCCGTTCAGTTTGCCTTCGGCAGAAACGAGAGCATCGCGCAACCCGGTAGCCGCGTGCATCTGTTGCAGGCGTTTGTGGTAGGGCTTCTTGTCGACGAAGTTCAACGGGTCGTTCGAAGCCAGGTGATCGTCGTATTCCTGGAAAACGCCTTCATCGTACAGTTGAGAAAGGCGTTCGCGGGCGGAAATCCTGAAATGAAAGCCGCATTGCGGGCAAACTCCCAGGCTGCTCTCGAGGTCCTTCTTCCAGATGGCTTGCTTGCATTCCTCGCACTTCGACCACAGCCCTTCGGTACGCACCGTGCGGTCCCCAATGGGAACGATCGGGGTTTTGCCCTTCTTGAACCATGCCATAGATGCTTCTCCAGCCCAAAATGAAACCGCAATGCTAACTTACCGGCAAAAGGAATGTCAAAAGAGGGGCGATGTCGGGCCAGGGCAAACGCATCTAAATTTAGCCCAATAGGAGCTGGAGGAGGTAATCGTTGTCCCCGCCCGCTCTGAGGCGCTTTCCTTTGACGCCTTGCTTGGGGGTTTGTTCTTTCTTGAGGAGGTTGATC
>VFZK01000015.1 GCA_016871215.1 Acidimicrobiia bacterium
TACCACCTGTTGGGGTGTTCCGTGGGCCTTCAACCAGCGCTCGATTCCCCCTCGATCGGTGGCACTCAGCGTCAGTGGAGGCAAAACCATCGGCATGCCCAGACAATAAACTAATTTCCTGTTATTGTCCAGTTAGTTGTTGGACATTACACTAGACATGTCTCAAGAGAAGATTCGTTTGGGAATAACGGGCTCTGGCTTTATGGGCCAGACTCACGCCGAAGCTGCCAGCCAGCTCGAGGCGTTGCAAGTCGTCGCGGTGTCCGGGGGAAGCCGGGCTCCTGCGATGGCCGAAACCTACCGTCTCCAGGTGGAACCGGACGCCCGTTCGCTGGCGCGACGAGAGGACGTCGATGCGGTTGTCATTACGACACCTCATCATATTCATGTTTCGGAAGCATTGGAAGCTGCGCAGTGCGGGAAACATCTACTCATTGAAAAACCGATGACGACCTCCGTCGAGGACTGCGATCGAATTCTGGAGGCAGCTGACCGCAATGGTGTGAAGGTTGCGGTAGGATACCATCAGCGCTTTCGTCGCAACGTCGCAGAAGCCTGCAAGCTGCTGCGCAGCGGAATCCTGGGCCCCATTTTGACCGTGCAGATCTCAATGCCGTTTCCCATTGCGGCGCTGCGCGGCGAGCGGGTTCTGGGCAGCACCTGGGCGTGGTGGAACGATCCAGCAAGCCTGGGACACATCATTAACGGCGGGCCTCATGCCATCGACGTCATTCGCTGGTGTTTGCAGACAGAAGTTGCAACCGTCAGCGCCTTGTGCCGCACGTTTTGTCAGGATGCCCCCGTCGAAAACACCACGATGGCTTTGCTGAGCTTCACGAATGGCACTCTCGGTACGTTGTTTTCGACTTCTGTGGCCGCATCGCCTAATTTCACCGGAGAAGAGTTTCGATTTCGAATCATGGGCGCTGACGGGTTGATGGATCTCGATCCCTATGGCGAGCTGCGGGTAGCCACGGACGGACAATGGCGCACGGTTTCGACTCAGCCTCCAGTCGGTCACCAGAGCGCCAAGACGATTTTCAATCCCGTCAGGATGGAGTCTTACCAGAAGCAGCTTCGTGACTTTGTCCGCCTGATTCGTGGCGAGCCTGCCGACATCGGAAGTGCTGTTGATGGGCGCGCCGGAGTCGAAGCTTGCCTGGCGATGCTCGAAGCGTCCAAAAAAGAGAGCGTGATCCGTTTACGCTAGGCACGGCGGCGCGCCAGTCCACGGGCATTTCCCCAACGGTGCAGCGCAAGTACAGCGCTGCTCCGCACCTCCACGCCAGATGACCGGTGCGACGAAAGGTTCGAGTTTCGCAATGACCACCAGACTCTCTAGAGCCCGCCAAGGTCAGATCGTTTCGCTCATCTTCGTCTCATCTCTGAGCGCTGCTTCCTTCTTGCTTTCGCAGCACTCTCAGCCGACACCGAAGGGCTGGACCCAAACCACTTTCCTGGACTTTGCCGAAGGAACGTTGGGCGATGGGGGAGCGAACACGTATGTGGCTGCAGACGGGAGCGTTCGCGTGATCAATCAGTGGGACTTGAATGGAGATGGCTTTCTGGATCTCTCCTTTCCAAGTTCCCACGACAACAACTATGGAGTCGACTCTTACATTTATTGGGGCGGTGCGTCTTTCCTGGCCAAGCCGCCCGCTCGCCTGCCCGGGAACGGAGCTAATGCACAAACGATTGCAGACCTCAATGGCGATGGTTTCCTGGACGTCGTGATTGCCAATGAGTTCAACGGGACAAAGACGGAGATTCCCTCCTACATCTACTGGGGCGGTCCCAAAGGCTATGGAATTCACAATCGGGCGCAGCTGCCTACGGTTGGCGCAACCGCCGTGGCTGCGGCCGATCTGAACCGCGATGGTTACGTCGATCTTGTATTTGCCAGCACGGGACGTTCCTATCAGTTCTCCAAAGCAGGCGGTGACTTCATTTTCTTGCGCCCTGTTTCCGACATCTATTGGGGCTCCGCGCAAGGGTTCTCTTCGGAACGTGTGTCCCAACTTCCCACCTTTCATGCCCGCGATGTGAAAATCGCCGATCTGAACCGCGACGGCTTTGCTGATCTATTGTTCGCCAATCAAGGTGAGGAAGCGGGAAACAGCGGAATCCTGATCTATTGGGGATCGGCCAATGGCGGTTATGAGGCCGATCGCAAGCAGTTTTTGCCAGGGATTGGCACGGCCGCTGTGGCCGCAGCGGATCTCGACAAAGATGGACATCTGGAGATCCTGCTCGCTAACGAACTGCGCCCGAGGCCCGAAGGAGAGCCGGCCGAGAGTGACGATTATCCGATCCCTTCCTATATCTATTGGGGATCGGCGCAGGCGTACGATGTCTCGCGGCGAAGCGAGCTGCCGACTCACGGATCGCGCGACGTCAAGGTGGCCGATTTGAATCGCGATGGGTTTGAAGACATCCTGTTTGCCAACAAAGTGGGGAGTGCCTCTTTCGTATACTGGGGTGGCCCTGGAGCACGCGGCGGATTCGCTCCGAACCGGCGTTCGGCAATTCCGACTCAGCAGGCCAGCCATTGCGGCGTTGCCGATCTGAATCGGGATGGTTGGCTCGAACTGATCTTCAGCCAGGAGCACAATCGGAAAACGAACGAGTTCTCCAGTGTGATCTACTGGAACAGTCCGGAAGGTTTTGCTGCGACTCGAAAAACGAACCTTCCGACGCTGGGAGCTTTAGATGTTGGCGTCGCCGATTTGAATGGGGATCGTCTCCCGGATCTGCTCTTTGTGAATGCCCGCGACGGTACCGCCGGCCAGCCCGTGGACAACTATGTGTATTGGGGGAACGCTCTGGGGCGTTACTCGGTGACGGCTCGCCAGACGCTTCCTGGAGAGGCGCTAACCGCATACAGTTCGGCCGACTTGAATCGGGATGGAAGGATCGATCTCATTGTCGTCGGCAAGGAGTTGCGTATCTTTTGGGGAACGGCGGCGGGGTTCTCGCTCAGCCGGTCAGACACTCTGCCGGTTCACTACGCCTTCTCCACACGAATCGCAGACTTTGACCGAGACGGATATTTGGATATTAGCGCCTCGGATTGGGCAGGAGACATCAAAAAGGATCGCACGGTGGTTTTCTGGGGAAGCGCAGGTGGCTACTCAGCTGCAAATCGTCTTACTTTCCCTTTTGCTGGCGCTAGGGCGCACAGCGCGGCTGATCTGGACGGGAACGGGTACCTTGATCTTATCTTCACTGGAACGCTCAACGAGACGGCTATTTTTTGGAATAGCCAGGCTGGATTCGATATCGCGCGCAAAACCGTGTTGCCCGGCAGCATGGCAGTCTCAGCGGAAGTTGCCGACCTGAACCGAGACGGGTTCCTGGACGTCATTCTTTGCAATCTTTATGACCTGGATAAGCTCGTTTATCCCCAGCAAATGCCTCGCATCACGGCTCCACCGCAGACAGACACGTTTGCCGCAGGAACTTACGTCTACTGGGGAAGTGCTCAAGGCTACTCGACCGAGAACCGGCTGATTCTTCCCACGGTCGGCGCCGAAGATGCTGCGGTTTCCGATCTGAATCGGGATGGGCACCTGGATTTGGTTGTGACCAGCTATCATGCCGGGATCACACGCAACCATCCTTCCTACGTTTTCTGGGGTTCCCCGCGCGGCATTCAAGCGACGAACGTCACTGAAGTTCCCACAGAATCCGCTTCGGGAGTGCTCGCAGCGGATTTCAATGAGGATGGCTGGAAAGATCTGCTCTTTGCATGTCACACGGAAGGTACGAATCACCGCACGAATTCTTTCCTCTATTGGGGTGGGGCCAACGGTTTCTCGACGGAAAGACGGCTGTTGATTCCCAGCAAGGGGACGCACTGGCTTTCCGTTGCCGACGTCGGCAACGTTCGAAATCGCTCCGACGAATTCGAGTATTTCTCCGTTCCTTACGACGCCGGCAGCAGTTCTGAGTTCGAACGGTTGAGCTGGCTGGCGTCAACTCCAGGAAAAACAAGAATACGATTTCAGCTGCGGGCAGCAAGCAGCAAAGAGTCGCTGGCGAAAAGCCCGTGGACAGGTCCGAAGGGCGAAGGCACTTTTTTTGAAGAGCCGGCGGTTCTGAACTCCGTTGTGGGGCAGTGGATTCAGTACAAAGCACTCCTGAGTTCTCCGAATGGAGCCAATTCGCCGGTTTTGAATTCAGTGTCCGTGGAGTACAGCCCTGTTCGTCAAGAGAAACGATGAACTTTGATCCAAGGAGGAGATCTGTGAACCGTCGAGACTTTTCGAAATTACTGGGAGCGGGATCTTTTTTGTTGCCTTCGTTGACGGCCAGGGCAGCGCAGCCGGGCTCGACTCAAACCAAATATGTTCCTGACTATTCCTCCGTCAGTCCCTTTCCGGTGGGAGACCGGGCACAACTATTCATCGACCGTGTGTTGGTTCGTGAGAGCGAACAGGTCACTTTCACACCCCATCCCGCAGAACGGCACGCCAGCAACCCGATCCTCAAGGCAGACAAGCCATGGGAAGGATGGCGCCTGGAGATCTATGGCAACGTGATCTACGACGAGGAAGAGAAGATTTTCAAAATGTGGTACATCGGCGAAGCGCCCAACTATTTCTCGCCGAGTCCCGATGGTCCGTCATCGGACAATGCGACGCTCTATGCGACCAGCCAGGATGGTGTTCATTGGGACAAACCATTGGTGGGAACGATTCAGGCGCTGAATGGAAGCAAACACAACGCCGTGATCAACGCAGCCCACTTGGCCAGCGTCATGAAGGATAACCGCGAGCCGGACCCAGCCAAGCGCTACAAGATGCTTTGCTACGTCGATCAGCCCAAAGCCCTGAGAGGCTATCAAACGATGGTTTCTTCGGACGGGTTGAACTGGAAGAATCACAGCAGCCAGGTCATCTGCCCGGGATCGGATGTGATAACAGGCTACTTCGATGAAACCCGCCGCATGTATGTGGCTCTGGTAAGAATCAACACGCTTGTTCGCGGGCATCAACGGCGGGTTTTCTACCTGACGACAAGCCGGGATTTCGATCACTGGACACAACCCGAATTGGTTTGGACTCCTGACCTGGAGGACGACGCGGGGTCGTTGCGTCGGATCGAGGAGGTTCGTTCCATGCTGGATGTTCCCGACAACCCGGCCCTGATGAGGACCGAATTCTACGGCTTCGGCTTTTACCTGGCTGAGAGCTGCACACTGGGATTTCCTTGGATGGTTACCATCAACAACAACGCACGCTATGGAAACCACGAAGGCCCCGGAGAACTGCAGATGGGAGTCACCCGAGACCTCATTCATTGGGATCGCCCGTTCCGGACGCCTATCGTGCCTCGCGGCAAACCGGGCGAGTGGGACAGCGGGTTTTTTGTGACTCAATCCCGGGCATTGCGAGTCAAAGATGAAGTTTGGTTGTACTACGGTTCGTCAAACTACACTCATGGAACCCCTTGCCTCTACCGTGCCCAGGGAACCGGCCGGGGCACCAAGTACACGGGCTCCATTGGTCTGGCGAAGTGGAAACTCGATCGATTTGTCTCCGTGGATGGCCCGGGGCACGGAGGGACACTGACGACAATTCCAGTCGTCTTTGTCGGTGGTCACCTCGAGATCAACGCCTTGACTCGCTCCGGTGGCAGCATCGCCGTTGAAATCCTCGATGCAGCGGGTCGTCCGGTAGATGGTTTCGGGCCGTCCGATCCGTTCAGTGGAGACGAGCTGCGGAAGGCCATTACCTGGAAGGGCAATCCGAGCGTCCAGAGACTGGCAGGCAAACCCATCAGCGTTAGGTTCAGTCTCAAGAACGCAGAGTTATACTCGTTCGCTTTCCGGCAAAAGGCATGAGCGGCCTCTCTCTTTGCCACAGAGTCTGTTGGAGCCCCCGGCACCGAGCGTGCTGCGCGTGGCTTGTGCCTTTGCTGGGGGTGAATATTGTTTTGTAGTGTGCGCATTTCTGGACCGCATGGGCAAGATGCCCATGCCACGGGGAAGTCCTCCCTCCCGCGTAAGGTCGTCACCCCGGCAGATCATAAGCCAGGGCGGGAGCCCAGCGATGGCTGGGGCTATCCCCTAAGTATCGGTACCCACAGGAAGATTGGATTCCCGTTGCGGGAATGACGATATCGTGCACGCTGCCCAGCCATCCCACGACTTGCTTGCCATTGGCTGGTAGTGGACCATTAGCGAGAGGGAACGCGCTCGTGACGTCGAGCGAAACTGGCCATTCAGAGGCGCTGGCCACGATAGAGATTTGGAGAGAATCGGGTGATGAAGCGAAGAGACCTGTTGAAGGGCTTGGCGATTGCTCCTTTCTCAGAGAGGTTGCGACCGGACGAGCAAAGGCAAACATCGAACACACCGCCGGCAGGAATGCGATCAGATTTATCGGACGTGAAAACGGATCCGGATTGGGTTTTGCAGGTACGGGGTGAAATGCCCGTCACTCGTGAGGTAGCCTATCTCCAAACCGCTTCGTTCGGGCCCTCACCCGTAAGAGTGGTGAGCCGGGTCCGGGAGTTGATGGAACACCAGTTGAAGGGACCGGCAGTACCCGTTTCCGCGCGACAGCTGCAGGAGGCGGAGGATGACTGCAGGCCTCTGGTGGCTCGCTTCCTTGGGGCTCGTCAGGAAGAGGTCACTCTGGCTCACAACACAACCGAGGGGTTGAACATTGTGCTCTGGTCGATGGATTGGAAGCCAGGTGACGAGATTATTCTCAGCAACCAGGAGCATCCGGCTTTGCTGATTCCTTCGTACAACCTGCTCTCCCGGTTTAAGGTGAACTATAGGAGGGCTTCCATCGATCTGAATGAGGACGTGGTCGCCAGCGTTTTGAAGCAGGTTTCGCCTCGCACCCGCCTGGTCGCGATCAGTCACGTCTCTCGAAGAAGTGGCCGGGTGATCCCGGCGCGTGAATTAGCGAGCGCGCTCCACTCCCGAGGCATTCGGTTGCTCTTGGATGGGGCGCAAGCTGCAGGGAATATCCGGTTTCGCTTCGACGATCTGGGCGCCGACTACTACAGTCTTTGCGGACACAAGTGGCTTCTGGGCCCGAAGGGAACCGCCGCGCTGCTCATCAGAAAGGATCTCTTGGAAAAAACGCCGGTTTCCTACACCGGCGCTCATAGCCAGAAGTCCTATGATGAGGAGGGGCATCTTGAGTGGCATCCGGACGGGCGGCGCTTTGAGTATGGAACGCGCGCCCAGTTTAACTTCGGCGGCTTTGCCGAGGCTTTGCGATGGCTGGAATCGATCGGGACTGACGAGATTTTTGACCGCATCCAGCGGCTGTCGCTGCAGGCCGGGATGGTCATTCGCAGCTCAAAGAAGTTCGAGCTGGCATCGCCTCTGAGTGACTCTGAGCGTAGTGGCATCGTCGTCGTGAGACTGCCCGCAGGCAGTTCTGGCGAGGAGGTGTTCCAGAAGCTGGCTCAGCTAGATCGCATTGTGGTTTCGCCTTTGGAAGATCCCAGAAACCTCCGAATCAGCCTGCACTTTTTCAATACTTGGAAAGAGTTTGAAACACTGATGTCCCGATTGGACCATTACTGCTGAGTGCATGGCTTCGACCGGCAGGTGCGGCGTGGATCATTCCGTTCATGGTTCCGATTCTCAGTCAAAGGCCTCTTAGAATGCGGTGGCAAGCGAAGGGACTGGTGAAAGGCTTCCGAACCGTGTTCCCAGCAATCCTTCTGGCCGTGCTGTCGTCTTTGACTCCAGCGCGCTGGCACCTCGAAGCGCAAGCGGGCATGCACCCGGTTGTCCTGACCGACCCGTCAGCGTGGCAGCCCGCGAGCGATCGGTCGGACTGGATCGGTGAGACAGGCACGCTCAGTTCACCTAAAGGACTCGATCGCTCGCAAGAAGCCCTCCTTTTCTTGCCCAATGCCCAGGTCGCTGACGGCGTCCTGCGTGTGAAGTTTCGAATGACCAGTTGGCCTCACTACATCCAAGCCAAACTGATCTTCCGCTCCCTCGACAGTCATCGTTTCTACATGGTCTCGGCGTTTTCCATGGCCACCGACATGGGCTTCTCGCAGGGCGAGGGACTGATGGGACTGGCGCTTTGGCGCGGAAACGCCTCCGGGTACCGAGAGCTCCTGAGCTATGTGCCTTATCTTCCATGGAAGCCGGGAAGATGGTACGAAATGAGAGTCGACCTGGCTGGACCGCTCATCACTGCCTCTCTTTATTCGGATCTGGAAAAACGCGACAAGCCGCTGATTCGTGTCCAGGATACTCATTATCTGCGCGGCAGCCTGGGTGTCGCAGCCAACGGGCCGGCAGAATTCAAAGACTTGAGCATTGCTCCTGCAGTCCTCTCTGATGCCACAACCACCGGTTGGAAACGGATTGAAGAAAAGCCTTACTGGCCAGCATGGCCGAAAGATCGAGCAGAAAGAGGAGCTCAACCAAGGATGATTCGGACCCCTTCAGGCAGCCTGCTATTGGCTGCTTCCGAAATGTACTTCCGGCCAGGGCCAACGTCGCAGGTCTTCCTTTTCGGTTCTTCGGACGAAGGGCGAACTTGGAAGCCTGTCTCCTCAGTGCCCGTGGGCTATACCGGGCAGCTGTTTGCTGCCAGCGACGACACGATCTGGCTGCTCGACTCCTACGTTCCTGGAGACGAACCCGGAAAATTCCGGCGTTGGACACAAGAGGATGTCCATTCTGGCAAGATGGCTCCGTTCGTACCTCATATCCGGAAGTCGCGGAACGATGGCAAAAGCTGGACCGAGGCCGAACCGCTCAAGATTCTGGACTTTCCAAAACTCTCTTTTAACCGCGGAGGACTTTCGATGTATGTTCCTCCACGGAAGCTGCAAGACGGATCCTTGCTTCTACCGGTGATGATGGCAGCGCAGAAGCCCGATCCTCTCGTCATTCAGCCCTTGCTGTTGCGATCGTCGGACCAGGGCAAAACGTGGCATGCCGGTTTGATTGACCCTAATCACGCCGACGCGAGCGAAACCGACCTGATTGAACTGACACCCCATCGTTTGTTGGCGCTGATGCGAACCAATTTCTTCACTGGGTTCAATGGAGAAGCCCGGTCGCGCGACGGAGGAAAAAGCTGGACTCCAATCAAACTGGGCGGGCTACCAGGATCCAGCAGTGGCCCACGATTGCTCATGACCAAGAGCGGTGCTCTGCTCTGCCTGCATCGGTTCCTGGGAACAATGTTCAGCCTCAGCAGGGACGAGGGACAAACATGGAGAACGTTTCAAGTGGACACCCCCATCGAAGTGATGGGAGATCTGCTCGAGCTTCCTGGTGGTCGGGTTCTCGTGGTTTACTCGGCCGGTGGTTGGGCGGGAATTCCCCGGCTGCAGTCCTTGCGCGCAACTCCCCACGGCATTGAGCCCGCACGATAGCGTAGCTTTTTCCCCTAACGAAGGATGCGCTCCTGAGCACCTCATTTTCCGTGCTTTCAGAGCCGCCGGGGCCAGAATAGGAACGATCCAGATGATAGGGCGACGCGGCTTTATTCGCCAATTGAATTTGGCCATGGGTGCGGTTCCTGTCGGTCTCTCTGGTGACTTCGCTCTAGCGGGTAGCACGCTGAACCAAAGTGTTAGCATGGCTCGAGTGGCGTCCCCGCCGTTGACGGTAGGATTGTGCCGCCAGCTTTTTTTTGACGGCTACCTTGTCGAGCGAACCGAAGGCCTGCGCCGCCGCTTGCACCCCGCAGCCAAGCACCCAAAGAATCCTGTGCTGGTTCCTGATCAACCTTGGGAAACCCACGCCTCGCGCCCAGCGTCGGTGATCTATAACCCCGACAAGAAGCTGTACGAGATGTGGTACTACAGCAACCATCTGCCGTACTCCATTCTGAACATTTCCTACGCCTACTCTGAAGACGGCCTGAGCTGGAAGAAGCCGGCGCTGGCGCGAAAACCGAGTCTGCATTGGCTTTGCCACCTGGAAGAACTTCAGGCAAATGCGGCGGCGCTCGGTGAAGATCCAAAAACCGTCATGGCCTACTATGAAAGCTTGCCGCCCTGCAACATTCTGATGGGTCGGCAAGAGTTGCAAGGTGTGGTGTACACCCCCGATGATCCAGACCCCGAACAACGGTACAAATCAGCGATCTTCGGTGGCACCCTCATCACTTCGCCAGACGGCATCCAGTGGAAACGCAGAAACACCTTCTATCCTGGGCAGTTGAATATGTTCAACTACGATCCAGAGCGGAAGTTGTTTTTTGGTTTCTTCATCTACCCACCCTACGGCGTGAAGGCATACGACGGAACAACACGGCGCGTGCTGGGATTTTCATCGAGTCAGGACTTTGTGCGTTGGACCGGATCGAATCCACAAGATCTGAAGCTGGCCCTGCCGCTGACCCCTGCTGAAATTCTTGCGGGATATCGTGGTTTGCCGGTGCGTGGGCGGCCAGTGAGCCGCATCGAGACCGTCATCATTCCGGACAAACAAGATGACGCCTTAACGCGGGAACGCATCAGGGCCCGTCAAGACGTTATCTGGCACGACGACCCCCAGGTTCGCGAAGCTCATTTCTACGGAATGGGAGTTCTTCCCTATCACGGCGTATACGTTGGTTTTCCGGTGAAACTGGATGTCTGCGGCCACCTGGCTCATTACGGAGATGACGGGCCAATGCAGGTGGAACTGGCCTTCAGCAGGGATCTCCGCCATTGGGAAAGGGATGACCGAACTTTGGCAATACCGAACGGAGCAGCCAAAAGCTGGGAAGGCGGCACCGTCTCTTGTGCCAGCCGGCCATTGATTGTGGGTAATGAAGTCTGGCTGTATTACGGCGGCGTCGCGACAACCCACGGTTGGCCCTTGGAGTGCAAAGAGTACCGGCCCCTGCCTGCTGACCGCGAGACATTCAAGAGACGTGCGGCACAACTGCAGCGGCCGACGAGCGGCATCGGGATTGCAGTCTGGCGCTTGGATGGGTTTGTTTCGCTGGATGCTGGAGCTGAAGATGGCACCCTGCTCACCAAACCGCTGGTCTTCGCGGGGCGTGAACTGGAGATCAATGCGGACGCCAAAGCCGGCGTGCTGAGGGTTGAAATTCAGGATGCAAACGGCAACCCGTGGCCACAATTTACATTCGCTGACTGCGATGCTGTGACTCGCGACGAAGTGCATCAGCGCGTCAGTTGGAAAGGACGCTCCGACCTGACGCTGTTGGCCGGTCACACCATTCGCCTCAAGTTTCTCCTGCGCCAAGCCTCGCTGTATGCGTTTCAGTTTGTCGAGACAGGGCCTAGCCCAGAAGCAGTACGGCTGGCTGGCCAGGAACCCTGGAAAACCGTGGATTTGGCACGTGTGATAGACGTGGGACCGGAGATCGCGGCAGAAGACCGCGGCCGGCTGCCAATCACAGCCGCGAATCAGCGCTGTACCCGATGCGGACTGGTCATTGGCGAGTTCGAACCAGCACGCCTTTTTACTGCACCCGCCGGGAACACCGGCCGCCGGTACTTCCATGCAGCTTGTGTCGGTAAATTCCGGGTCACTCAGTGAATGAGGTTCTTGTGTGATCACAGCTGCTTTCAGGAAGCTTCTAAGAGGCGTTCGAGCGGGTCCGCCCGATCTCGGAACGAATCGGGGTTGTTGCGTTCCAATCCACTCAACGGAAGGGTGCCTATGACCTGGTCTTTTTCAATCCGCTCGCGTGGTCGACCAGCAGCTGTTGCAATCGCTAATAGAAAATCGCGAATGACCAATCGCAAACAATCTTCTTCAGCTTCCTCGCGTGTCGGGCCAAACCTCGCTCGTTACTGCGCCGGTTGCCGCCGGAAGAAACGGACCTGCACGCGGCCATGCAGTTCCTTGGTCAACACATGTCCTGCTGGCATGGGCTTGCCGGAAGGCAATAGTCCCGTGTCGGTAATGACAACTGCAGTGTTCCCATCGAGCACTCGAATCACCGATTCACCACCTGGTGGCCACTGCGTATGCGCTTCGGCAGCCCCGCGCCGCCACGGCATTTCTGCCGGGTCAACCTGCATTTGCCAAGTCCGTCCTTCGTCGTAAGACAGCCACGCAGTTGCCAAACAATCTTCCCGATACGTCACGAGAACGCTGCCATCCGGCAGCACCGCCATATCCGGCTCAACTCCCAGAAACCCGAAAGCAGGCGTCCAACTCCGGCCTCCGTCGAAGCTGCGTGTAAGCATCAAGTGCGGCATGCCGGTTGGGCCGTTGCGGTCCTCGGGTGCGAGCGTGCCACGTTCCTCCCGGTAGATCCCCAGCCAGTGCCCGCCGCCGGTAATCACGACGGATCCTTCAGGAGCTCGCACCCAGCCGTCACGTCCATAAGGCAGCTCCGGGTAGTGTTTCTCTTGAGACTTGGCCCAAAGCCTCGGTTGGCTCCAAGTCGCTCCGTTGTTTGCGCTCACAATGGAGTGGAGATCGCCTTTGGCGGGATTCCATCCCTCGCGTCCCAGGTGCAGCAGCCACATTAAGCGGCCATCCTCCAGCTCGTGAATGCGCGCGGCTCCCGAAAGGAAAGGCCGAGACATTCCAAGTTGTTGACCGATGTGTCCCAGCGAATCCCAGATGCGACCTTCGTCATCCGAAAACAGCAGCTCCACATCGCGAGTGGGCGAGTTCCATTGTCCGCGCGCGAACGGCAAAAGCAGGCGGCCCGTTTTCGTCTGCATCATCACGCCCGGAATGTTGCTTCCCGTGCCTGTATCGGTGACGGTGCCTTCCGGCACCGGCAAATCCGCAATTCTCTTCCATGGACCTTCGATCGCTGGCGATCGGAGCACGACCAGCCCGCTAGCCGAAAATCCGTGCGCGCCTCCTTTCAGCGTCTGGGCATAACCGATGCAGATCCAATCCCCGCTGTGGAGCCGCAGCAGCGTCCCAATGCGGACTCCCGAGGGTGCGTCGGCAATATCCGGCACCTGGTATGCCTCTGCCATCGTCCATCGCGATTTTCGATTTGCTGGCTGGGAGGCCTTTGGCAGCTTAACGCCGAATTCGGTGCGTTGGCGCACGATCTGGCTGCGGATCTCGCAACGGCGCAGCTCCGCTTTGTCCTGCCAGTGGTAGACAGCCAGAAGAGTGTTCGAGTCCAACCTAAGCAAGTTGAGACCGCCGCGCTCACCGTTTTGGTACCAAATACACTCCCACAAATGATCCTGGTAGAGGAGATCCAAACCGGCGTTTAACATCAGGTTGTAGATAACACCTCGTTCCTGACGGGTGCCCACCATCAATCGTTGCCCGTCAAGCGGTATCAACGTCGGTTTAGGCCCCAGAAGGGTCGCGATCGGCTCACTCCACCTGCGCCCACCATCAGTGCTCAGTGTGCGGCAGATGCGCGGCCGGGAGTAGTCGCCCAAGCCGCGATAGTTCGCTTGCAGCATGCCCAGCCAGCGGCCGTCCGGCATCGGCACGATCTCGCCAGGTCCGTAACCAATAGCGTGCTTCACACTGGCGCGAACTACCCAGTGCGAAAAGCGCCAACTCTTACCAGCGTCGTCGCTGCGCATCAGCCCCACACTGCTCAAGGCCGCGCCCATCTCCTTGGCGTCTGCAGGGCCGTAAAGCGCAAACCACAAGGCGCCCGCCGCAGAAATCACTCTTCCCATCGCCGCTGGCGCGACAGGTCCTTGGGCCGTATCGCAAGCTGCTGGGAGCCACGTTCTACCTTCGTCGTCGCTCAACACCACTTTGAGCACGCTCGATCGCCGGACGCCGGTCCAGGAATAGTGGTGAACTCCCCGAGGCTCTTCGGAAGTCCAGTCGATCTTTCCTGGCACTTCTTGCCATTGGTGCCAAGCCAGCACCAGCCGTCCCGAGGGCAGTGTTCCAGCAGCCCCCGCCGTGATGCGGAAGCCTTCCGGCGCCTCGGCGATCTGTTGTTGGGCTTGCCAGCTCACGCCACCGTCTTCGCTGCGCGACAACCACAGGCCGCGCTGTTGACAGCTCTCGGCAACAACGAGCAACTGACCCGATGCGGTTCTGATTGCTAGCGGATCGACCGCGTCGTAGCTGCTGGCCAGAGCTACCTGAGGAATTGTAGGAACCCACTCAGCCCGCGCTGATGCGATGTGAGATTCAACAACAGACGGAGTGCTCTTCCGGGTCTCGCCTGCCGCACTGACGAATGCGAATGCCACCAGAGCTAGGGTGATTGGATAAAGGCCTAACACTTTCATGAGAAACATGCCTCACGCGCTAGAGTACAGACAAAACTCAAACCGGGAACTCTTTGTTGTTTCCCGGTCAGAACGGAGCTGCGCGGCAGCGTCTTGGAGTGCGGCAGTCATCTGCCGCTTTCTCGAAACGCGAGCGCGCAGATGCCTTGGAGGCGGGCGCGAACCGTGAGCGCAGGCGCCAGAAACAGATACTGGATTCCCGGGTTCGCGGGAATGACGGAACCAAACTCTACGGATGCCGACTAGGTGATCGGCGAGGCAGCCAGGGAAATTGGGGCAAGCCCCAGCAGGGGCTGCCTACGCTGTCTTGACGCGGGGCACGCCCGCCTTGAGCAGCATCTGGCGGGCCTTCTCGCGGTAAAGCCCACGGATGTCGCGCGTCGGTGGGCGCGAGCGGCTCGAATCGAGCCCCACCAGCTCCATGCACAGCTTGTCGAGATAGCCGTCCCCGCTGGTGTATTCGCGCTCGATTTCACTCCAGAGCTTATAGAACGGTACGGCCACCTGCATCATCTGCTGCTGTACTTCGGCATATCTTCGTTCTCTGAGTGACTCGATCAGTTGCACTCCCCACTCCGGCCAAAAGTTGCAGACGTGAACCTCGAAACCCCGTGCGCCCAAGATATGGCTTGATACAAAGTGCATGTGGTTGTCGATCACGCATAAGTGATCTCGAAATTCGTCAATGACGCGGTCAAACTCCATGCTGACTGACCAGGGGGTGGCCCATTTGAGGCCGATCACGTTGGGAATCTTGCACAGGCGCTCCAGCATTCCGAACGACACGCCGCTGCTGGTCCAAAAGGTGTTGTAAACCACAATGCCGATCGGCGCCGCCTCCGCTGCAGCCAGCACATACTCGTAGAAATCCTCGGCGGTATGGTGAAAGTAGAACGGCGGAGAGACTTGGATGTACTCCGCTCCCAAACGCTCAGCGGCGCGGGCCAGCCGAACCAGTTCGCGTGTGCTCGTCGTCTGTGCGCCCATAACGAGAGCGGTTTGTCCCGCCGCCTCCTCACAGATCGCTTCAGCGGTACGTACTCGCTCCTCGAATGTCATCGTAGAAAAGTCGCCGGCGGCGCCGACAGCCAGCAGAACACCGGTGCCTAGCCGGATGCCGCCATCCAAAAGGAAACGCACGTTGCGGCGGGTAGCGGCGTAATCGACTTCCAGATCTGGATCCCGAAACATCGTGGGAACGGTTACGTAACAGCCTGCCAGACGGGAGCGAGCCCGCTCACGATCGAACATCGTTTGACCCCTTTCGATAATCTATTTACCTTACCAAGGACTTCGTCGTTGATCGGACGACAATCCCCTGCCAACCGCGTCTACCATAGATCCTCGACGCACGATCGCGACCGGCCCGAGGGCAGCTCGACGCAAACCGCCAGGACTGGCGCACTCCAAAACTGGCGAACTTCCAAGGCCCGAGTAACCCCTTGTCCCGCACCTCAACCTAGCTCCGAAACAAAGAGCAGAGCCAGAGTACGAAAAGATGCAAAGCCAGGGAAACTCCCAGCACAGCCGCAAAACCGACGACCGCCTCCTGGCTCGGCACTGGAATCTCCCAGTTCTTCCAGGGAACCAGCTTGGGATACCAGTTCTCTGCCTCTTTTTTGGAATGCATCACGATGCCTCTACGGCTGCCGGCTGTTGCGCCTCAAACCGCTGGAGACGGGCTTCCTGGCCGATGGGCGTATTGATTGTCAAGAAGAAGCGGTCCAGCGCCTGTTGGGGTTCAGGTCGAGTTAACAGGCTAACAATCGCTCCCGCACCGACTCCCGCCAAGATATAAAAGCTCATCACATAAGGCAGCCCGGTATCGCCTCGCCACCCGAAAGCATTGATGCCCAGCCACCAGGCGAGCGTGGCTGCGAGAAAGCTGGCCCACGCTCCATATCGGTTGGCTCTTCGCCACCACAGCCCAAGCCAGAAAGCGATTCCCAGCATCGGAGTCAGCGCCCACATGAAACGAATGGCGGACGGCACGTTGTCGAACGATAGGGCCAGTCCAACGCTGGCACACACAAACAAGAACGAAAACCAGCGGCTCACTCGCAGTTCCAGGCGAGTTCGTTCTTCCGCCTTGAAGGTTCGCAGCAAATTGCGCGTGAACAAGGCCGAACTCGTCAGCACAAACACGGCGCCGTTATCCATGACAGAAGCCATAATGCAAGCCAGCATCAAGCCAGCGAAGCCCACGGGGAGAATATCTCGAATCAGGGAGCCAAAGATATGGTCCGGCTCGATCTTGCCGGCTCCATAGTAAGCGACAGCCAGCACCCCAGCGAACGCCCAGCCAATACTGCACAGCCGCTTCAGAGTCACACCAGCGCAGAAGCCAATCCGGTTGTCTAGCTCAGTACGGCCAGCGGCGTTGTTGCTGAAAATATGGGGCGCCGACGGAAATCCGACAACCTGATTCAGCGAAACCAAGATGATCCAGAAGAGGCCGATTTGCCCTGGAGCGACCATGCGAAACAGGCTGTCGGCGTTTGCCACGGATGCTTTGACTCCGGGAATACCTCCGACGGCCCACCACAGGAAAGGCAGGAGCAGGAACGACATCACGATCGTCATCATTCCCTGCAGGAATTCATTCCAGATCGTGGCAATCATACCGCCGACGAGGCTGTAGAAGACACAAGCCCCAATCATCAGCAGCACTGCCCAGAACACGGTGATTTTCCCAGCCGTCAGTGCTTCGATCAGCCGGGCCGACCCGAACAAGGTCACGCCAAAATAACCCACATTGATGGCTACGCCCCAGAATCCGTACAGAATGCCGAGGGACCGGCCATAGCGCATCTCGTAAATGTCGCCAGTGGTCAGGCAGCGGGCTCTTCGGAAGATCGGGCTGAGGAGCCAATAGAACGGCGTATTGAAAATCTGGCACCACTGGTACCAGATCCCAGCCATCCCGAGCTTGTAGGTTTGCGCGGCCAGTCCCACTGCGCTATCGGCGTGTGTTCCCGCCCCAAACGCATACATGGTCATGAACGCTTTCCCAAAGCGGCGTCCGCCCAAGTAATAGTCGTCCATGTTCTTGATGCGCCGCTGCGCTAGCAGCCCAACGCACACCACGGCCACGAAATATCCGGCCAGCACAACCACGTCGAACCAATGCAGTTGAACCATGACAAATGCCTGCCTGTTGCTCGAAGCGACGAAGTTTCGTCTGTTCTGTCCTGCTACCAGGCCGTCAAACCGCCATCAACGACCAGATTCGCGCCCGTCACGTAAGAAGAGGCTTCCGAAGCCAGAAACACCACCGCACCTTTCATCTCCTTGCCATCTTCACCCATGCGGCCCATCGGCACGTTCGCGCAATAGCGTTCGACGAACTTGGGCGGCTGGTTTCGGAAGAACCCACCGGGGCTGATGCAGTTCACCCGGATTCCGAAAGGCGCCAGGTAAACAGCCATATCGCGTGTCATGTTGACCACGCCGCCTTTCGCCGCGTGATAGTCCAGCGTCGCGCCCCCCATCTCGGTACCGACGTACTGGCGGCGGTCCTTGCCGATGAGTCCCGCGACGGAACCGAGGTTGATAACGTTCCCGGACTTCGCAGGCTTCATCGCCTTCGCCACGGCATGTTTCGAGCAGAGAAACACGCCGGTCAGGTTCACGTCAATCGTGTCTTGCCATGCCTGCAGAGATCGCGTCTCAAAAGGCGCGGTTTCCGGAGTGCTCGTTACATTTCCGGAGTTGTTCACCAGAATGTCCAGTCTTCCCAATTCGCTTAACACGAGGTCAATGGCTGCTTCCACCTGGGTTTCAACAATCACGTCGAGCTGGATCGCGCTCACTCGTCTTCCTGTAACGCAGGCGATTTGCTCTGCTGACCTCTGAGCATTTGCCAGCGTACGACTGGTGATCGCTACGTCGGCGCCAGCTTCTGCCAGAGCAAGTGCCATGTCGTAGCCGAGGTTCCGGGCCCCGCCGGTGACCAAAGCCACCTTCCCGTCGAGCTTGAACAATTCCCAAATTGTCATTATCTGATCCCCCGGACTCGTAGCTGGGAATGGAGCCCCTGATCTCATACAGCCAGCCCAGTGGCGAGCTGGACGAACAGGGCCAGAGGACTGGCGCACTCCAAAACTGACGAACTTCCGAGATTCCAGTTGCTACGCGCAGCGTCGTGGAGTGTGGCAGTCTTCTGCCGCTTTGGTGTCGGCGGGGGAAGCCGCCGCTTCATGGTCTATCCCAGGGACTGATGCCTCTTCAAGCTCATGGCCTGGTGAGCTGGAAGCTGAACAAATCCGCATTCCTCAGGAAAAACTGCAACTTGATACTCCCCTTCAGAGCGGGAATCTCTTGCCGATCAAGCCATGTCAAATGATGAGTAACGCTGTCTCCGTCAAAGGCACGGCAACTTTCGGCATCAAATCCCGGCAGAACCCGTCCTGCGGCATCCGTCACAGCAGCTTTGACATAGCCTGCTTTACGGCATTGGGCATTGATGTAAAGTCTCGTGCCCTGCGACCGGAACGGTCGCGTCACCAAAATACCTTCGCGCACGGCCAGGGCTCTCAACGACACAAATCGATCCACTTTCAAGTGCGCCAGCCCGAGAGCGTAGTTCACTTTGCTCAAATCCCGAGCCTCCGGAACATCGAGATGCTCCCTCGTGCCGACAATCCACCAGTCGTGATGATTATTGGCTCCGCCGTAGTAAATGTACAGGTCATCACCGACGACCACCGGCTCCCCATAAATGTTGACCATGAATTGATCCCAGTCACCGGGTCGTCCGGTGCGCAGCCAGGGCTGTCCAGGCTGAATCCGTTGGAACTGGGTGCCATCACGAGAATAGAGCAACTGGACGTCGAGGGTGTTCTCAGTCATGTGGAAGACATGCAAAAAACCCACCCAGGCATCGCCGACGGGCATCTGCGTCATTCCGTAGAAAGCGTCATCTAGATTATCCAGCTGGTCGTCAGGCACGACGATGGGCTGCAAGTTCGTCCAGCGCAAAAAATCAGAACTTTGCGATTGAAAGACTCTACGCTTGTTCTGCCGGGAAAAATCTTCCGGAGAGTAAGGCCGGATAAACGAGGGCGGGAAAGGATCGCCCGGATGATCTGCAATGTCATACATGCGTGGATGGCGGGTATTCAAACGATAGATCTGAGCATAGGGGTCCACTGAGATTGTCAACACATCGCCGAGGTGCGGCCCCAGCCAACCCACGGTTGGCAGCTGCTTCCACGGCGTCCAGTGAATGCCATCCGGCGAAGAAGCGATCTCATAGCGGCTGACCGCCGCCGAGCGATGATCGAAGATTATTTTGAAGCGATGGTCTCTGCGCTTTTCCAGCGGATCAAGGAATACATAGCCGGAGTGGACACTCCCAAATTGGGGATCCCCAAAGACGATATTGGTGTCGAGACCATTCTCTTTCAAAATTCCCAAAGACGGCTTGTCCCAGTGGATTCCGTCTTGTGATCGGGCAAACAGGTAGCGCGAAGGTCTGGTTTTCGGATCTCCCAAAGCCTCCCCTGGTTTCAAAGGATCACGGTACTGCCAGTCTTCATACCAGCATTTGAAGACGGCATCTTCGGGGTCGCGAATCACGCGCCAGGAGCTGACAGTGAAATAAGGGATGTGCTCCCACGGCTTGTCTTTCTTGATGAGCGGAGAGCGAGGATCTTTTTCGGGACTGTGGAGCTTGCGTGTCAGGTTCTGCGCGGACTCGATCAGCAGGTTGTCGAAGAAGAACTGCTTCGCTTCGCCAAAGTGCAGCATCGAACTGTCGAGCTTTGGGTTCGCGATCAAACGGGAGTTTTGGGCAACACCGGAGACTGCCGAGAGAGCTAGACCCGATGATTTGAGAAAACTTCGGCGTGTAAACGACACGTTTCGTGATCCTCCTGCTTCCTGTTGGCATTTCGCATGAGGCCAAGGCAAACGAAGGGACGACGTGGCCGTCTGCTACGTGTGGCTTGCAACTTACTAAACTGAGGGTTTTGGCGATTCGAAACAAATTGAAATATCGGACGTTTGCGACTGCGGCATGGCTCGCTCGACCGAGGTGCAACGCGCACTCCGATTCGATTCCTTTGCGGCTTCAGGCTTTCTCATAAAACCAGCTCACCGGCAAGATCCGATGCTTATGCCCGCTCGCCGACTTGCCGGGCCTCAAGGCATTCACGGTGTGGTGGTAGCTCACAATCACCTGGTCTCCATCAAACCCGATCGTGGCGTATGCGGAATTGCCCCAACCCCGGGCCAGTTCGCCGATATGATCCAGCGAGCGGGTGCATTGGATGTGTTCCTCGGGCTGGATGTATTCGGACCGCTCGGGAACGCAGGGATGCCATTCGATGCTGCGGAAGTGCTTCCACGTTTCGCCATCCCGCGTGACGGCCGCGCTCAGGCGCGAGCGGCGCAGACCCCGGCGAATTTCGTCGTTGCTAAGATGATTCCAAACGCACAGCAGATCTCCAGTAGACGGAATGCGACGCATGGCGCAAGGAGCGTTGTCAGACGCCAGCGGCGTGGGCGTTGGCAGACTCCAGGTGTTGCCCTCGTCTTCGCTGAACGACTTAAACAGCCGACCCACCATGGTTCGCATGAGCATGAGCAGCCTGCCGTCGGGCAACTGATCGAGAACCGGTTCGTCGAGGTCGAGGAAGTTCCCCCATCCATCTTGGAAGAAACCAATAACCTCGCCATAGGACCGACTCCATGTTTGGCCGCTGTTGTCGGAATAGTAGCAATAGCAGATGTCGAGCTCCGGGTGGTGTCCATGGCCTTCAAAGCTGGTTTCCTTGCCGTCCACCGTGCAGAACGAGGTCTTCCGCAGATGGTTGCCTCCCCAGAAAACCCAGCGCACCGGCTGGATCAGGCGGCCACTTTTGAGTTGTGTGAGCGTATCTTCTAACGGCACCCCCTTGTCCCGGCCTGGATTCATCACCGCATCTTTCGACCAAGATTCCCCTTCGTCATCAGAGGTACGGAAATACATGTTCACGACATCGTGATTTCCGGCAATCGGATACGACTGGCTCCAGGACATTCCCAAGCGGCCATCGCGCATCTTCACAAGCCCCACGGGGCCGTTGTAGGCCAGCGTTCCGCCCATCTGGCGCGCTTCGAGCTTGACCGCTTCGGCCGGCAATGGCGGCAGCTGCAACTTCGAAAGGTATTGAAACGTCTTGGCCCCATCTCGCGAAATGGCTCGGTGTCCCTCGAAACTTAGAAAACCAAGACTGCCGTCACTGCGAACAAAGTTATAAGACATCGAACCCAGCTTGGAGAGCGACTGCTGCCCGTCTTGGGTGCCCGTTTTCAACAGAGCCGACCAGTCCCTGCCCAGCTCCGCTCGTTCGAATCCTTCCGTGACTTCCGCAGCGCCGGCTTTCTTGGGCGGACTCTTCTTGGTCTGCGCGGTTACGAACGTAGACAAGGTCCCCAGCACACCGGCTTGCGCTAGGAACCGCCTGCGACTGGGCATGGAGTCCTCCTTCCTGGTAAGATTGCTTCGCACTAGCATGAAAACGAATACAGATGTGCTCGTTCTAATTGGAAACGAAGTCTGAGCGCTCGGCCGACCTCAGGTTGGCAACGCGCTGTGCCAATCAGGGAGGACAGGTCACGTTTGCCTTTCCAGGTGACCACCTGGTCGAGAGAGTCCACCGTGATCGGGTCACAGTCAGAAAGGGTGTGGCCCGGAATAGGCTGGCGGAGATGGTTTAGCAGTTCCACCCGGAGAGTTCCGCCCTTGGCATCCACGTTGACATGGAGCTCATTGTGGGCAAAGCTGACCAAGGCGGTTAGGAGTTCTCCCGCACCCGTCGAAGAAATCGACACCCAACGATCCCGTTTTAGCTTGGCAAGCCCCAATGCCGAAGTAGTGACCCTGCGCCCGTCCAACGTCGGCTGACCCCACATTTCGCCTTTGTTCTTTCCGTAGTAGAAGATGAACACTTCGTCTCCGACTAAAATCGGACTGACAGGAATCAGAGGACCGTCGTTCCACGATCCCTCAAGCCCGTTCAGCAGGAAGGGTTCACGACTCACTCGGGTCCAAACACGACCGTCGCGGCTATACACCAGTTGGGGCAATTCCTCGGCTGCCGTGAAGCCTTGGCCGGACAATCCTGAAACTGCCAGTAATCCAATATAGCCCTCCGGCGCCTGAATGGAGGTCAGGTGGTCGA
The DNA here is from genome assembly GCA_016871215.1 of Acidimicrobiia bacterium. Classification (GTDB taxonomy): domain Bacteria; phylum Acidobacteriota; class Terriglobia; order Versatilivoradales; family Versatilivoraceae; genus VFZK01. The sequence continues at coordinate 22,320 of VFZK01000015.1, forward strand.
ACTGCATTCCGGGAGGATCGTCCTTATCGGGTGCAATGCCGTATTGGGGCCATGTCCAGTGTTCGAAGTCCTCGGAAAAACTCACGCCGATCGTTCGGTATTTGGGCATGACCCGCGGGCGTTGCCACAACACCCATCTGGAAATACGTTCGTCGTATCCATGAAGAGCTGAACCGTCCATGATCAGCGCCGCTGAACCTGCCCAGCCTTCCTTCATCCTCCAACGAACTCCATCTGGAGAATAAGCGATGAAAAGGCCACATCCGATCTTTGACCCCATTTCTTCATACCATTTGGTTGGTCCGGTGGGCTCGGTCCAAGTTATCTCACCCGGTCGAAGTGGGTGGCGATCAAGACCGATGGATTTGTAGCGTCTCTGTGGACTAGGGTCCCGATCATCTCGAACGACGTTCTGCAAAAGCGCACTCGAGGCTTCCACATTTTGCAACAGAACAAGATTGTTTTTCTTAGATCCCTTGAATTCGACCAACGCAAGCTCTGGTCTTTCCCAATGCACTCCGTCTGTACTGGTGGCATATGCCCACCGTCTCTTGATGCGAGCAGGAATCTCGGGCATCGTTGGGTCTTCGCATCCATACCAGAATTTGAACCTCTTTTCGTGCTGGTCGTAGATGATGGGGTTACAGCGATGAACCAGCGCAACGCCTTCCCACTCTTTTTCTGCTTTCAATACGGGAGCCTCAACGCTGAGGCTTGTTGGCCGATGGATCATGCGTCTAAGGCCTTCTCGCTTATCTATATAGAAGTCATCAAGAAATAGATGCGTCAGAGGAGGATAGATCCCACTATCAACGTAGGATTGCCATTGAGGGGTAAAGCGGCTGTCAGTGTCCTCTTTGTGCGGGCTGTGGGCGGCTATAGGCCTGGGACTGGCCACAACAACGCTGGCCGTACCTCCAACGACTGCTGACTTCAAGAAAGATCGTCGGTTCACTGGCATGGATGTGACCCCTATTGAGAATGACGCAATATAGTGAACAAATATCCGTGTTTCGAAAAACCCAGCGCTTGACTTCTTCTTACCTTCGGAGGCCCTGCCAGCAGCTAATCCCACCATCCACCGTCAGCACCGTGCCCGTGATGGCGGAAGCTCCTGGGGAGCAGAGGAACACGACTGTGGCCGCGACCTCTTCAGGAGCGACGAAACGACCGATCAGTGACCGTTCTAAAATCCACTGCTGGCGCGCCGGATCCTCCCTGGCTGCCTCGGCATGGCGTGGAGTAGCGACATGCCCTGGCGCGATAGCATTCACGCGAATTCCGAAGGGAGCCCACTCGTAGGCCAGTGCCCGCGTCATCGAGTCAATGGCACCTTTGGAACTGACATACGCGGCTGACTTCGGCCACGCGCTCTGCGCGCCCATGGAGCTAATATTGACGATGCTTCCTCCACCATCGTCTTTCATTTGAGCCGCCGCAGCCTGAGCCACCAGGAACGTGCCCCGAATATTGACGGCGTAGATGCGATCCCATCCCGCCGGCGTCGTTTCGAGCGCCGTCGCCCGGTAGAAAGCGGCCGCGTTGTTGACTGCGACGTCGATGCGGCCAAAATGGCGAATAACCTGCCGCATCAACTTCTTGATCTCCGGCGGGCGAGCGAGGTCTGCGTCGACTGGAACACAAGCCACACCTGCATTCTTGATGGCTTTGATGAGTTGCCGGTCTTGCGAAGCCCCGGAACGGTCATGCAAAACAATGTTGTAACCCGCCTTGGCCAAGGCTAGCGCAATGTGACGCCCAATTGCCCCCAGTGCGCCGGTAACCAAACTGACCGGACCGAAAGCCACAGAATGCATTCTTAAACCTCTCGAGGTTGAAGTCATCTCCAACGCCTCTATTCTTTCAATGCCAAATAGATGAGAACCTTCACCGCGGGCTGGGCACCTGACAGCTCACATTGCAGCCTTAACCAGTTTCCAAACTCTCGCACCCTGCAGCTGTAGAGCCCTGGCTGGGAAATTTGCGGCATGACGGTGCCTTCATCGCACCACGAAATCCCGTCCGGCGAAATCTGCACTTTTCCAGCGAACAGCGTCTGATCTCCAGAAAGATTCAGCACGCGAACAAAGAACCGGGCTTCGGTCGCCCAACCGACTTCGTAGGGTTCCGTCTCAAAATCTTCACTGAAAGCGGCATTCTTCTCGAGGACAGCAGTAAAAGAGCGTCGCAGCATGGTCACCACTCCACTGATACCAGCACCGAATCCAGATACAAAAAGTTACGCGTGGTTGTGTGCGAACGGACGTCGAAACAGAAGTTCAAGAGCCGGCTGGCGCCCCAGTATCTTTCCGGGTATTGAGGAACGGGGACGTCCCGCAGATCCATGATCTTGTCATTCACCTGCAGCTCAACGTTTCTGCGCGTCGCCAAATCAAATATCCATCGCAGGTAATGCCAGTTAATCTTGGTGGGCACTTCGTTGTAGCAAAGCTCCTGGTATCCGCCCGGAACTTCCTCCCAGTCCTCGGGATTGCGTGTATGGTAATCGACAGGAGGCGGCGCCGTCCCGTTGAGTTGCATTTTCGTCGTAGATTGCAGCGAGGTCTTATACATCCACTTCTGAACGAAATTGCCGCTGTGGTCCGTATTCATGTAGCGCAAGGCGCAATGATAGCAGCTGTCTTCTTCGTGAACGTCATTGCTGATACAGAAGTCGCCGAACTCGGCTTCGGAAGGATGATAGTTGCCATCCCACTGCCTTGTTCCCAGGACCGGCTTGCCTCCATAGTTTGCCTCCGCCTTGTAAGTGAAGTAAGTCTCGACCTGTACCTTGCCCCGCTTGACGAACGTGACCCGCTTGATGGCCTGCGACATCTTGTTTGGAAGGGGTTTGGTGGCCAGTTTCAGAGCATAGGTGCCTTCCATCGATCCGTGCGTTCCGATGTCGAAGAAGGTGCAACTGCTCAGTTGCGGCGGCCGCAGATCGATGACCATTGGCCGGACATTGTCCAAGTTGCCATCGTGGTTGCCGCAAAGTTCAGTCCAACCGTTCACTCCTTCGTCGAAGTCGTCGTAGAACAGAATTCGGGAAAGAGGATTGAACTTGCTCAAGCGAGGATCGGCAGCCAGGATTGCCGACCGAAGTTCTTGAGTCGAAATCATCGATACCTCCACGCTGATCAGAACGAAAGTCTGAAAAAAATGACATCAACAGAAAGCTCGGAGAGCCTGTGTCCGTCCCGAATCTCACAGATGCCGGCGACTCCGCGTAGCGTCATGGAGTGCGGCAGTCCTCTGCCGCTTGGGTTTTGTCAGGGGAAGCGGCCCGTCATCACGCGGATCCATCCCATAACTCATCACCACATCGCCGAAACCGTGACAAGCTTCGACTCTCGAGCTGGACTTGCCGCCCCTGGTCACCATGACGGAGCAGAGTTGGTCATTTCGCTTCTCAACCTCAGTTTTGTGGCGAGCCGGACGAACAGCGCCAGAGGACTGGCGCACTCCAAAACTGGCGAACTTCCAAGAGCTCACTAACCACGCGCAGCGTCATGGAGTGCGGCAGTCCTCTGCCCCTTGGGTTTTGTCATCCCATAACTCATCACCACATTGCCGAAACCGTGACAAGCTTCGACTCTCGCGCTGGACTTGCCGCCCCTGGTTACCATGACGGAGCAGAGTTGTTCATTTCGCTTCTCAACCTCAAGTTTTGTGGCGAGCCGGACGAACAGCGCCAGAGGACTGGCGCACTCCAAAACTGGCGGACTTCCAAGACCTCACTAACCACGCGTAGCGTCATGGAGTGCGGCAGTCCTCTGCCGCTTGGGTTTTGTCTCGGGGAATCTCCCTCGCTGGCGACCAGATGGATCCGGGGGCCGATCTTACACCGCGTGAACCCCTCCGCTGAATCGCCGGAGAGGAAGTTTCCAATCTTTATTGCCGTTCCTACCGAAACCATTTGGGCCACACTGCCTCGGCCAAAAAAAGCTGCGACTGCTTTTCGTCTCCCGAAGCGTATGCGATCCATCGGTCATCTGGCGAGAAATTCAAGTGAGGATGGACATGCTCCCAAACGGTCTTGTGCCGGACCAGCGGACGCACTTCCAGGTAACCACCTCGTTTCTGAAAGACGCAAATCCACTCATCGGCTTCTGGCCAGACCCTGTGGAATCTTGTCGAGGCAGGCAGCCCTGCCGGACAGCATCCCGTTTTTGGCTTCGGCACAGCAGGCGGCGGGGTCCGCTCGTTCTCAATCCCGCGGCCTGAAAACCAGAACTCCCCGGGGTCAGCGATATCCCCGGCCCACAAGTCATGGCTGCTGTTCGTGTGGAAATGAAGAGGAGCTCTTCCCGGAAAGTACCAACGCCGGACGCTCATGTCGCTGAAGTCGACCTCCAGCATCCCCTCCATGCGGGCCCCTTCGACCGGAAGCTCATCCGGGTCGTGTGCTGTCGTGAACACCAGCCACGACTCCATCTTGTTATTAGGAGCGGGATAAGGATGATCCAAACTTTCATAGGACCGCTGTCGGAACATCGGTCGGGGATCCCTCAGAACCTTCAAGGTGTCAGGGTCAACGCGCATGTGCCAAAGCGTTTTGTTGCCTAAGGGCTGCAGCCGGGTGTAGCTGTTCCAGAAAATCGTGTCGGGGTTCTTGGTGCGAGCAATGAAAAGGTGGCTGTCGGCAGCCGCAGGATTCTCGGCTGAAGGTCCATGATAGATGACGGCGTGTTTGCGCTTTTCAAGGTTGTACAAAACAACAATTCGTTCGCTGCCGTGACGGTATGCCAGATTGGGCAAGCCGGATAACCCTGCCCCGACACTACAAGCGAAGACGAGGTACCTCCCGCAAGAGGACAAATCGAATCCTGATGGCTGTCCCAGTCCGTCAGGGGCTTCAAAAAGGACTTCCTCTTTCAGCGATGTACTGTCCAAAGCAATCACCTGCTTGTGGCGAGGAAAGTAGACAACCCCAGTCTGGGGATCGACGGTGTAGCCGGAAATCTCGTCCGTGCCTCTTGGGTTCCCTTCCGTGAGTTGGACGATTTTGCCCGAGGCTACCTCAACCAGGTACAGCTCATGCGTTCCTGCCCGGTTCGAGCTAAAGACGAACTGCTCAGCCCCGCGGATGAACTGTTGCTGGTTGTAGTACGACTTCTTGTTAATGCAGCCGAAGTTGGTCAGTTGGATGACACTGACGTTCGTCGAAGGCTCCCTAAATGAGCGCTTCTCCGAAGCGAGCACGTGCCCTTTACCTCGGTGAGCCCGTTGGGGCCGTGCGAGCAAGTCTCTTGGACGGGACACCAATGCAGCTGAAGTTGTGAGCGCCAAAGTCCTTAGAACTCGGCGTCGATCGACCATAGAAAGCCTCCCGCTTTTCTGTTTATCGTTCAGCCTCCAGACCCGTCCGCGATGCCACGGGCAGCGCCTTGATTTTTCTGGGAAGCGCTAGGGAATCACTCCAGGCTGGATCGTGCTCAGATAGATCTTGCGCTGAATGTTAATGTCTCCTTCGTCATCTCGAATTTGCAGACTAATTCGGGGGTCTGCGGATTGCCAGCTAATGTCGATGACACCGAAATTGTCGCCCCAATTCATTGTCCCTACCCGATGCCGGTTGGGTTCATAAGGCCTCCACTTTTTAAAGGCAGCATTGAGAGAACTGGAAGTGAGATCGTAGAGTGGATATCCCACGCTGCCATCCATCATTGAAAGCTCTGCCCAATGCGTGTCGCCGCTAATGAAGATGACCCCGGATGCTTGTGCGTCCTTGATCAGTCGGTACAGCTTCTCGCGCTCCAGTGGGAAATTGGCCCATTTTTCACTGTGGTAGTCTTCGGTAACAACCTGGATGCTGGAGACAATGATTCGGATTTGAGCCGGGATCTTCAGCTGCCGTTCAAGCCACCGCCATTGAGCTTCTCCTAAGATCGTGGCGGAAGGATCAGGATTCGGGACATATTTCATTCTTTCGCCCGGCTCGCCACGTTTCAGGGGGCTGCGAAAGTAGCGCGTGTCCAGCAGGACGATTTGCGTCTTCTTGCCTTCCGGCCCGAACACGCGGCTGTCATAGACTCCTTCTTGCTTTCTGCGTGGCGAGTCGGGAGGCTCCCTAAAGAAGTCTAGGAACACCTGCTGGGACTCCACGCGCTTCGGATATTCCCATCCTCCATCGTTGACTCCAAAATCGTGATCATCCCAGGTGGCAAGTATTGGGCAGATCTTGCGCAGCCGCTGGAAACCAGGCACAGCCCCAAGCTTGGCATACTTGGTTCGCATCACTTCCATATCCTCAGTGTCCGCGTAAATGTTATCGCCGATGAACAAGAATAGATCGGGCTGGGTTCGCACGATCTGGTCCCAGATCGGCTGCGGCTGATCTTGCTTGGCACACGAGCCGAAGGCAATGCGCTTGAGAGGCTGACGTGGGTCTGCCTCGCGCGGCCAAGCCGGCGCCGCGAGCGTTATGAGAAGCAGGCACCTTATGACGAGCATCAATAATCTCAGCATCGGCCTTTTGGCCTCCTTGTCTGTGCGCGCCAAACTCGGCTCTCGTCCTCCCTTGCGTATGAACTACTTATCAAATGTCACAACATCGTGAAGTCCCAGAAGTGTCACAACATCGTGGAGTCAGACAAACAGAGAATTGTTCAGGGCCAGCGGAAGGAGCCCGTAGGGCGACGGGAGTTGGCCCTGAACAACGCGAAGCT
>VFZK01000016.1 GCA_016871215.1 Acidimicrobiia bacterium
ACCATCATCGGTGACAGCGTCTTCATCGTTGCACCTCCTATTCGTGAGAACTTACTTTGGTTGGTTGCAATTCGCAGCGAAAGGGAAACAAACGCATTGGTCGCCTAGCTGTGAACCTGGATGCCCCGAGTCTTCTCAAAATGGTTTGGAGCTGTCAAGAAAATAATCATATTTCGTCTCAGTTGTTTGACGATTTGACACAAGATCTGCATACATGTGCATGTTTGGTCGTGGATTTGAGATTGACACGCAGAAAGAATAGGATATTCTTCGCCCGCTCGCGAGTTCCCTACATCCTGCATGAAGCCAAATCGGTAACCAGCGGTCGGTCGTGGAGGGGGTCTCAGATGATGTTTGAAATCAAGGCAAGACTGTCGGTCGTGGCGTTCGCCTTTTGTTTCAGCCTTCCTGGCTTGGCTATCGAGAAGTTCACTGTGTCGCGAGATGACGCGCTCTATGAGGCGTTCGCGGACATTGCGCAGGCGCCGGGGCAGACTCTGGTCATTACCTATCGCGAGAGCTTGATGCATGCTCCTTATCCTTTTTCGCGCGTGGTCGTGCGGCGCAGTTTGGATGGGGGAAACACCTGGCTGCCAAAGCAGACCTTGCTGGAAAAGGACGCGACGCAGAATGAAGGCCGTCTCAACTGTTCTCGCATTGCCGCGCTTAGCGACGGCAGCCTGCTGTTGGTTGTCGACTTCTTTCCTCATGGCGCCAGCGAGTTAACTGGCATGGACGCCATTCGCATTCTGCTTTTTCGCAGCCGGGATTCCGGCAAGACATGGGAAGGACCGCTGGAAACCGGCGTGCGTGGCGCCATCGTGCCTTCGCTCAAGCAGCTTTCGAACGGCGACCTGCTCATGGGCCTAACCAGGCTCGTCGCGCCGGATGGGACCCTGGCTAATCGGCGCGAAGAGCAGCTCGTGTACCGCTCTCGAGACGTCGGAAGAACTTGGGAAGGGCCCGCCGTGGTGCCTCAGTCTGCCGGAATCGAACTCAATTTGAACGAAGGCGACTTCGCTGAAATGGACGACGGGACCGTCGTGATCTACATGCGTGAAGACAAGGAAGGATTCACTGGCTGGAAGAGTTTCTCCCGGGACGGTGGTCGGACTTGGTCGACGGCGTATCGAGCGCGGATGTTTTCGGTTTGTGGCCGTCCATCGGTAGGAAGACTGCGCAGCGGGGAAGTCCTGGTCACTTATCGCACCTGTGCTGGGGTTTCAGCCAGCCTGGCACTATATGCCGAGACTCCGGCTGAGGCAGTGCGAAATATGCCGCGCGACCGGAATAATTACCGCAAGGACTTCTATGCGGGCCGCTTTGCGGTACTCGACAACGACCGGTCCCTTTATCCCGACACGGGCTATTCGGGCTGGGTCCAGCTTCCGAGCGGCGATCTGTATGTGATCAACTACACGGTCGACGATGCTCCTCGAGCTTATATTCGAGGCTACGTCGTTTCGCGAAAAGATTGGTTTCTGTTTCCCGAAGGCGATATCCCCTGGCAGCATGCCAGCCGGGAACCTTACGTGGAGATCGCCGCCGAATGGGCTGAGAAGCAAGCGGCCGCCAACCGCACGAAAGACCGGACACGGCGCGTGCCCACGCAGAAATAAATGTCAAGCGAGGCGCGAATCGTGCAGCCTCCTGTGGCTTGCCTAGCCACGAGCCGCTGGTAACGGAATTCTTGTTGGGCTCTGTTTTCAGCTGAGGCGTGGCAGTGAAGTCTTCTGATCTGTCTGGAATCTTAGATCTTGAAGTTCCGCTTTGCCATGGGTGTTCGCTTTGGCAGGGCAGCGCTTGTCCCGCGCTATTCGGTCCCGAAAGGTTGGCATGAGCTCTAAAACCGCCGATGTGGTCATTGTGGGAGGTGGTATTACCGGCCTAAGTATCGCCTTGCATCTCAAAAGTCTCGGCGTTCCTCGAGTCATTGTTCTGGAGAGGCACCATGTGGGTGCTGGCCAGTCGGGCCGAGCAGCGGGGATCGTCCGGGCGCTGGTCAATCACAGCGGCGTCGCTTCTATGTTGCTCGACTCGCTGCGTTTCCTGAACCACTTCAACGAGAGCTATGGTGAGAGTATCGCCGTGAATCAGGCGGGTTATCTGCTGATCCAGCACGCGGCACAGTCGGAAGTTCTGAACGAGGTCATCCGGAATGCTGCGGCTGCGGGTTGCGAGGCTCGGCAGATAAGGGTGGAGGAAGCACGTGAGTTGCAGCCAGGACTGAACGCGCAATCTGATGCAGTTTGTGCGTTCGAGCCTGGCGCTGTCCACGTCGACCCCATGGTGGTCACGCAGGCCCTGGCTAGAGTTGCGGCTCGAATGGGGGTCGAGATCGAGCCAGGGTGCGAGGTGGATTCAGTCGTTATCGACAAGCAGCAAGTGCGGGGTGTGGCAACGCAGTCGGGATTGAGGCAAGCCGGCAAGGTCGTCATCGCGACGGCGATCTGGGGAAAAAGCCAGTTGGAGAAGGCGGGCGTGGTGGTGCCGGTCTATCCCCATCGTGTGGAGATGGCCTTCTTTTCGGTATTTCCCAAGTCGCCTGATCGCTTACTCCGCATCCTGTCGGATGCACGCACGCTGCTGTACCTTCGGCCCGAAGGGCGCGATCAGATGTTTGCCGGGTGGCGGGAAGGAGACCGGATCGCAAGTCCGAAGGACTTTGCGGTCGTAGACCCCGACCACTACCGCCAGACGTCGCACTACGCCAGCCTGGCTGACATGCAGCGCCGGCTGGCTACGACTCTGCCGTTCATGAACGACGGCTTTGTCCATCGAACCTACGCTTGCGTTTACGACTACACACCCGATGGCATGCCGATTCTCGATGCCGCTGAGAGGGTTCAAGGACTCTACTTCGCACTAGGCTATAGCGGCGGAGGTTTCTCGCTCGCTCCCTGGGTAGGTTCCGCAATGGCCCGGTTCATCACCGCAGGAGTCAAGTCACCCGAGATGCAGCTGCTTCGCCTCAAACGATTTGAAGAGGGGCAATTGCTGAGCTGGAGCAATGCCGAGAAAGAGACCGGCCATGCCTAAAGTTGCGCCCGATGTTGCCTTTGACCGAGTGTTGTTGACTCCCGAGTATCTTGCTGATCCTTATCCCTTCTACCAGGAACTGCGCAACAAGGCTCCCGTTTACTTCAGCCAGAGGCTGAACGGTTGGGTGCTGACTCGACACAGCGACGTGACGGCAGGGCTCTGCGACAAACGCTTGATCTCGGGGCAGCGGGTGGAGTCATTCGCCAGCCACCTGCCGGCGGCGATCCTACAGGGGATGCGCCCACTCTATGACCATTTAGGAAAGTGGATTGGCAACATGGATCCGCCGGACCACACACGGCTGCGAGCACTGGTCAACAAAGCTTTTACGCCCCGGATGGTTCAAGACTTGGGGCCGTCGATCGAAGCCATCGCCTTCCGATTGTTGGACGCCGCAGCAGGCAAGGGCCAGATGGAATTCATTCGGGACTTTGCTTATCCACTTCCAGCGACGGTCATTGCCTCGATGTTGGGACTTCCACCCGGCGATCAAGACCAGTTCATCGCGTGGGCAGATGACCTGACGGCCTATTCAGGCAGTGGAAGCGCGAATATTGAACTGAGCCAGACCGCGCAGCGCAGTGTCGCGGCCTTGACCGATTACTTTCGACGGATCGTGTCCGAAAGACGCACGCGACCACGGAACGATCTCATTAGCACACTTGTTGCTTTGGAAGAGCAAGGCGACAAGCTCTCCGAGCAGGAACTGATCTCCATGTGTACGTTCTTGCTCGTGGCCGGGCACGAGACGACCATGGCGCTTCTGGCTAATGGCTTGTTGGCCTTGTTGAGGAATCCGAGCCAGCGCGAGGCGCTGCAAAGCAAACCGGAACGAACCAGGTCGGCAGTCGAGGAGTTTCTTCGTTACGATAGCCCCATCCAGCACCAGACACGGGTAGCTGGCGAATCTTTCGAACTCGACGGCTCCCAGCTTGAAAGGGGGCAGCGTGTTCTGCTGATGTTGGGTGCTGCCAATCGCGATCCCGCCCAGTTCGCCGATCCGGACCGGTTAGACATTGAGCGGGAGCCCAACAAGCATGTGGCATTTGGGCTCGGCATTCACTATTGCATCGGTGCGCCGCTGGCCAGACTGGAAGCCCAAATTGCATTCCCCGAGTTACTGAGCCGCTTTCCGGAAATTCGCCTGGAAGATGAAACGTTGGAATGGCGGCGCCATACGTCGCAGCGCAACCCGGTTCGCATGAACCTCGTTTGGTAGCTCGACGGTTCGTTGGAATCGTGCCAAGGTGCACGCGGTGATGGCTTGAATACAGTTGGGTTTGGCGTACGATCAGGGGGCTTTTGGACAAGAGGGTAAGCGCGCTTCGCTGCCATTGATTCGCCTCAGACACTCACTAGAAAGGGCAACTCATGCGAAAGAGTCGAGTTAGGAAACGTTGGGCCCAAGGCAAACCGGCTTTGGCGACGGTAGCTCACTTTACGGATCCTTCCAGCGCGGAGCTCATTGGTCTGATGGGGATCGATTGCCTGTGGATCGACCTGGAACATCAGCCGATGGGCTTGGCCGAAGCCGCTAACATGATTCGCGCTGCCCGGGTTGGAGACATGGATGTGATGGCGAGGCCCGCCAAAGGCGAATTCATGCGCATGGCGCGCTTGTTGGAGGCGGGTGCGTCTCTCATCATGTATCCGCGTTGCGAATCGGCTGACGAGGCGCGCGAACTCGTACGCTGGGCGAAATTCCCTCCCCTCGGACAACGGGGGTTCTTTAGCGCCAGTCCCGACAACCCTTACTCCACCATGCCGATGAAGGATTATTTGCGGGAAGCGAACGAGCAAACCATTTTGATCGCCCAGATCGAATCGCCGATTGCTGTGAAACAGGCGCGGGCGATTGCGGAAGTGGATGGGATCGATCTGCTGTTCTTCGGGCCGGGCGACTTCTCGATGATGGCGGGCGTTCCCGGAGAGTTTGATTCGGCGCCAGTTCGAACGGGGTTGGCGGAGACATATCGGCAGGCGCTGGCTGCCGGCAAACGGTTCGGGACCAACCTGCCGGGCCCGGAATACGCCGCCGAAATGCTGGAGCTTGGCGCAACGCTGCTCTGCTACGGGGGGGACTTGCATTTCCTGCGCCAGGCACTCGTTGACATCAGAAAGAAGTTTGGCAAGCTGGGTTTCGAGTTCGAGCCCAAGCTGGATCATGACAAGACAGGGCCCGGGATGGTGTGAACAGAGGGAAAGGAAAGGACGACGATGAGACAGCGAACGTTTGGCAGACTCGGATGGAACGTGTCCGAGATCGGATTTGGATCGTGGGCGCTGGGAAGCAACTGGGGGCCACAGAACGACGAAGACTCGGTCAAGGCGGTTCATCGCGCCCTCGACCTGGGTTGCAATTTCATCGACACAGCCCGCGCCTATGGCGACGGTCGCAGCGAGCGGGTCATCACACGAGCGCTCAAAGAGCGTCCGCGGGGATCGGTCTATGTGGCTACTAAGGTTCCACCCGTCCTGCCGGGTGACTGGCCACCAAGTCCGTATGACACCATCGAGCAGCGCTATCCCAACAGTCATGTTCGTGCTGAAGTGGAAAAGAGCTTGCGCGATCTGCAGACCGATTGTCTGGACTTGATCCAGATCCACACTTGGTCGCGTGCCTGGAACCGGAACCCAACTGCCTTCGAGGAGCTTCGAAAACTTCGTCAAGAAGGCAAGGTCAAGGGGATTGGCATCAGCACCCCGGAGCATGACCAGAACGCCGTCATGGACTTGATCCGGGAAGGGTGGCTCGACAGCGTTCAGCTCATCTACAACATCTTTTCCCAGGAAGCGCAGGAGGGGCTATTTGTCGAGGCGCAGAAGCACAACGTCGCCGTCATTGTGCGGGTCGCTTTCGACGAAAGTGCTCTAACCGGGAAGCTGACAGAGGCCACCACGTTTCCAGAAGGCGACATCCGCGGCAACTACTTCGCCGGCGACCGTCTCGCCAGGACGGTGCGACGTGTGGAAGCCATTAAGCAAGTGGTTGCCGGGACCGAACCCAATGTTGCGACTGCGGCACTGAAGTTTGCGCTCAAGCCGCCGGCCGTTTCGACCGTGATCGCCGGCATTCGCAACGCGGGACAGGCGGAAAGAAACTGTGCGGTAGGCAGCCAGGCGCCGATGAGCGACGAGCTCGAGGCGAAACTTCGCACGCACTACTGGCGCAGGGCATTCTGGCATCAAGGCAAGTGACCGGTAGGGCGGGCTGTCCCCAGCCCGCCGCTGGAGTTTGTACGTTTTCTGCGGGGGACAGGCACTCATCCGTTGGTAGTGCCGCACGTTAGTGCGGCCTTGAAGCACTGGCGTGCTTCACTACAAACGGGCACGGATTCCCATGGGAGGCGCCAGCTACCAGGTGCCTGGCCACACGGCGTGGAGTACTACCAGCGCATGGGCGGCTTCGAAATGTCGAAACTCCAGAGGCGATGGGACATCGCGCCTTGTCTTTTCCTTTTTGCGGGACTCAGGTCGATGCGAGGTGAATGACGGATGGAGCAGCGAGTACTCAAGATCGGATTGCTTGGATGCGGCACGATCTCGCAGTTTGCCCATTTGCCAGCTCTAATGAGAGCGCGCGGCATCCAGCTAACAGCCATCTGCGATGCTGGCCGGGACCTGCTTGAAGCCATGGGTGCCCGGGCGAATGTGAGGAACCTGTTCACCGACTACAGCCAGTTCTTAGACCAGACGGACGTCGAAGCCGTGCTCATCGCGGTTCCCGACGAATTTCACTTCGTGCTAGCCCGGCAGGCTCTCGAAGCCGGCAAGCATGTGTTGGTCGAAAAACCGATGGGAATCAACAGCCAGGAGTGTGCTTTGCTCGCCGAGATCGTGCAAGGAACTGGGCTGAAACTCCAAGTCGGCTGCATGAAACGCCACGATCCTGGGATTGTCTTTGCGCAGCAATTCATCCAAGAGCGCGTGGGCGAGGTCTTCTCTGCGAGCGCTTTCTATCGGGATTCCCTCTTTCGTTACGACGTTCAGGAAGCTATCCTGCCCCGGGTGATCACCAGCGCGCAGGCCATCCGGCCATCGAAGGACCCAAAGACCGCGGATCGGCGCCATTATTCGCTGGTGACCCACGGCGCTCATGTCTTCGACACACTCCGCTTCCTCGCGGGAAACATCTCCGGCGTGACCGCCAGCCTGGCAGAAAAGTTCGACCAGTATTCCTGGCATGGCCTATTGCACTATGAAGGCGGTGCGCTGGGACATTTCGAGCTCTCGGTGAAAGTGAATGATGACTATGTCGAGAGCTATGTCGTTCACGGTGAACACGGGTCTGTAGACATTCGGACGTTTCTTCCTTTCTATTACCGGCCCAGTGAGGTTCGAGCCTTCGACGCGCGCACGCGGCAGTGGCACACGCCGTTGGGAAGCGATAGCAACCCCTACAAAAACCAGATTGAGGCTTTCGCACGGTCGGTCGTGGAGAACCGTCCGGTCAATCCGGATGCAGCAGACGGTTGGGCAGCGGTCCAGTTGCTTGAGGCGGTGGAGGCTTCGGTGAACTGCGGCCGCCGTGTGGAAACCGGGTGTCTGCAGACGGCTGGTTGAGTCTTATGGAGATCGGGATTTTCTCGCGCACGTTCGCTCGGCTCACCTTAGGTGAAGTGCTCGATGCGGTGTGTGTTTCCGGCCTTGCGCAAGTTCATTTCAACCTGAAGTCTGCCGGCCTGGCGAGTCTGCCGGAGGAGTTGACAGCAGAGCATGACGCAACGATTCGCGGCGAGTTCGAGAAGCGCGGGATGGTGATGACCTCGATTTCTGCCACCTTCAACGCGATTCACCCAGACCGTAACCAGAGGGAGCGAGATATTCGGCGCGCCTGCCAGATTATCGAGCACTGTCGGGCAATGGGTACGTCGATAGTCAGTCTCTGCACCGGAACGCGTGACCCGGACGACATGTGGAGACGGCATCCGGATAACGAAGGCACGGAGGCGTGGCGCGATCTGCGGGCAACGCTCCAGAAGTTGCTTCAGACGGCTGAACGCTGCGGGGTGATTCTAGGCATCGAGCCGGAAAAAGGGAACGTGGTGAATTCGGCGGTCCGCGCCCGCCAGTTGTTGGATGAAGTGCGCTCGCCGAACCTGAAAATCATCATGGATGGAGCGAACCTGTTCGACCCGGAAGATCTGCCTCGGATGCAGCCGGTTCTCGAAGAGGCGTTCGACCTTCTTGGTGCGGACTTGGTCATGGCTCATGCGAAAGACATTACCAATGATCCTGCGAAGATCGATCAGGCTGCGGGAACCGGCCGGCTGGATTGGCACCTCTATTGCCGGCTGCTCAAACAGGCGAGCTACCAGGGGCCGGTGGTCTTGCACAACCTTTGCGAGTCGCAGGTGGCGGCGAGTGTTGCCTTCCTTCGAAGACACTTGGCTCTATGAATTGACGTAGCGAGTCGGCGATGGCCGCCGGCTTCTGCAGGCGACATTGCCGTGTGCCGCCAGAGAAGCTGCGGCGGAAAGTCGTTGCCCTGGACGCTCGGGGCAGGCTCATTCCTGCATTCTTGGTTCCGTAGAGTTCTTCTCAGAAAGGTGAATCCCCGTGGGATTTATAGAACATGATGGGATTCGATTCCATTATGAGATCGCCGGGGAGGGCCCTGCGCTCGTATTCTGCCACGGGTTGACGGGCGAGCTAAACCAGCCGAAGCAGCTGCTTGGATCGCTACCGGGTTATCGCCGCCTGGTCTGGGATGCGCGTGGGCACGGAGCGACCTCGCCGGTGGGCCCGGCCGACAAGTTCACGTTTGCTCAATTTGCCGACGACCTGGCTGTTTTGATGGACCGCTTGGGGATTCAGTCTGCGATCGTCGGCGGCATCTCCATGGGTGCTGCGGTAGCGACCCGTTCTGCAATCCAATACCCACAGCGGGTTCGCGGGTTGGTGCTGGTGAGACCTGCCTGGCTCGAACAGCCGCTCCCGGAAGGACTGCGTGTGTACCCGAAGGCGGCCGCTTGCCTGGAGCGGTTCGGTGTAGAGGAAGGGCGGAAGTCTGTGGAAGCTATGCCGGAGTTCCAGAGGATGAGGGAACAGTCGCCTGAATCAGCAATGGCCCTTCTGGATCAATTGTCCGCACCCGGAGCAATAGAGCGGCGTGCGCGCCTCGACAGAATTCCGCAGGATGCTCCCATTCGAGATTGGCGGGAGGTCCAAGGGCTTCGGATGCCGGCGCTGGTGGTGGGTAACGAACCGGACTGGGTTCATCCTCTCTCGTATGCTGTCACTTGGGCCGAGCGTTTGCCTCTAGGCCGGTTCGTGCAGGTACCGCCCAAGTCAGTCGACTTCGAACGACATGCTACCGCCTTCCGGAGCCATCTCGCTGAGTTTTTGAGATCGATCGCCGCTTGAAGGACCGCTGGCGTGCGAGCGGTCTGACGTCGCGCTTCTGCCGAATTTGAAGAAATCATGAGCGTTCTGGCTATTCGTCACACTGGAATCGTCGTCAGCAATATGGAAACATCATTACCCTTTTATCGCGACTTGCTGGGACTCGAAATCTGGTGGGACCAGATTGAAGACGGGCCTCTCGCCGAAGCCGTGACTGGAGTGCCTGGAGCACGAATCCATACGGTCAAGATGAAAGCTCCTGACGGAGTGTCCATCGAGCTTCTTCAGTACTTGAACACCCCAAAGCCGGTCCCGCCTTTGTCGAACGCCAACGACGTGGGATGTAACCACGTCGCGTTGCGAGTCGGCAATTTAGACGCTTTCTACGAAAAGGCGAAGTCCGCTGGAATCCGTTTCAACACGCCGCCGGTCGTAGCCGCAAGCGGCAAGGCAAAAGTGACGTACTGTCGCGATCCAGAAGGCGTTTATCTCGAGTTGGTTGAAGTGCTGGAATCGGCGTCGTAAAGGTTGCAACCCGGTTCTGTTCTTATTTCGACACGATGTGAGGAACGAGGCAGAGCAGGTTGCACCGAGGCTGCTGCGAAGCGTTGACGTTTTGCGAGGATGGACCGCTGAGGCCACTGCGCTTGACCGACCGTGCGATCTCAAGTGCGAAGCCTGCCGGACAGGCAGCGATGGGCTCTTGTGTACACCTTCACCTTTGAGTCTAGGAGTTGCGAATGCAATGGGTCAATCCTGACTTCACCTTCATCCAATCGGATCACGAGCGCTACCAGCGGGAGGGCTATGCTTTTCTGGGGAAAATCCTGACGCCGGCAGGCCTCGAGTCGGCCAGAGAACGGTTGGACCGCATGATCCGTGACCTTCACCCCAGCCTGAAACCCGACGAAATCTATTCTGCTCACCAGCAGGAAAGCTGGCTTTTGGCCATTGCTGCCTGCAAACCGCTGCTGGATGTCATTGAGTACGACGTAGGTCCGAACATCGTCCTTTGGTCAACCCACCTGATCTGCAAACCGCCGAAGACGGGCAGACCAATTCCATGGCATCAGGACCGAACTTACTGGAACACGACCAAGTTGGGTGGTTCGGTGTGGCTGGCGTTTGACGATGTCGACGAAAACAATGGAACCATGTTTGTTTTGCCTGGGTGGCACCGGCGGACGGATTTGACCCGAAGAGCCACAGGGGACGAGTTCTTCGATGAGGAGATTGACCCGGCCATGTTGCCCGCTGACGTCGATCGTCTTCAGGTTCCTTACTACCTCAAAGCCGGCGAAGCGGCTGTCCATGACACGATGATCCCACACCGTTCGACTCCGAACAGATCGGATCGATGGCGCCGCGTGCTGGTGTGCCGTTACATGAGCGCCGAAGGCGATATGGGAACCAAAGAATATCCTGACTATCGAACCGGCCAGATGTTTCCTCGACGGTATCTATTGGTTCGCGGGCAGGATGTCTTGAATCGCAGGCTGGAACGAATGGTAGCCGATTAGGTTGTCTCCGCTTTGCTCTTTCCACCGAGGGGCGCCGCCAGATCCACCCTTGAGCAAGCTGTTCATGAACCGCGAGCGAACACAGAGCTTGAGTGGGGTCCTACACTCATGGCGTTAATGAAACGGAGATTTCGCGATGGCAATGCACGCTACTGACTTGACGCCGGTCGAGACGCAGCCTGTCAACACCCGGTTTCGCCGGATTGTGACAGCGATTCCCGTTCCCGAATCTCTGGACGAGATTCGGCGCTTGCGCTCCGTCGAGCCTCTCTCGATGGCGGGCATGCCGCCCATTGTGTGGGACCGGGCCGAGGGGTTTCAGGTGAGCGATTCCTATGGCAATCAGTGGATCGACCTGAGCAGTGGCATTGTTGTTGCTAACACGGGTCATGCGCATCCGGCAATACTTGAGGCGGTGCGGAAGCAGCTCGACAGCCGGATGATCTTTTCTTATGCGTATACAACCAGGATTCGACGGCAGCTTCTGGAACGGTTAGCCAGATTGGCTCCAGAGGGCTTGGGCAAAGCGATCCTGTTTTCGGCGGGGACCGAAGCGACTGAGTGTGCCATGAGCTTGATGCGAAAGCACGGACTCAATCTTGCGCCGGGCAAGCTGGGTATCTTGTCGATCGAGTCGAGCTATCACGGGCGGACTCTGGCCGCGCGTCTGGCTGGAGGGGCCCCGGGCCCAGTCGACGGCATGGCACGTGAGCGCGTCTTGCACTGGCAGCTTCCTCTGCCGGGCGGACCCGACTCCAAGGGGTTCGAACAGGACGTGGCCGATCGAGGCATCGATCCTGCCAAGATTGCCGGGATCATCTTCGAGTCTATCCCGGGTTGGACAACCACGCTCTACCCTGCCGCTTATATGAACGAGCTGATGCGTTGGGCCGGGCGACACCAGGTCCTGGTTACCGCAGATGAGATTCAAGCAGGTATGGGACGTACGGGCCGGATGTTTGCCTTCGAGCACTACGGGATCACACCGGACCTGATCACCTGTGGCAAGGGGCTTAGTTCATCGTTGCCTCTTTCGGCGGTAATTGGCAGGCCTGCGGTCATGGATCTCGCGTCGCCGGGAGAGATGTCGAGCACTTTTGGAGGGAATCCAGTCTGTGTCGCCGCGGCGCTCGCCAGTCTTGACGTGATTGAGGGAGAGCGGCTAGTCGAACGCTCAGCCAGCTTAGGGCGTGAGCTGGATGGGGCGCTCGGCGTCCTAGCCGAGCGGCATCGGAGGCATGTCCGAATGCGCAATGGCGCCGGTCTCTTCTATTCGGTCCACCTCCAGAATCCCGACACAGGAGAAGCAGTCGGCGAACTGTGCGACGAGATCGTCATGTCCTGCGTGCGACGCGGTGTGCTGATGTTTTTGACCGGCAGGGGATTCTTCAAGATCGTTCCGCCACTGACCATCGATCGAGAGGCGCTCTTCGAAGCTGTCGATGTCATTGGAACGGTGCTGGCTCAGGTTCTCGAATCGCGGTGAACCCTTGGAGAGGGGAGAAGCTGATGAAAACCAGTATGACCTCTCGCGAGCGTATCCTGACAACCTGTGCTCACAAACCCACCGATCATGTCCCACTTCACCTCGAGGTACACCCGAGTTATCAACAATACCCGCCAGCCATTGCAGTTTGGAAAGATCAGTTCGAGCGGACTGATATGCTTCTCTCTCTCGGAGCTGATGCCATGGTCGAGGTCTGGCTGCCGGATCCATCGTGCCATCCGGACGTCCGAATAACGAGTTGGCGGGAACAAACGGCTGAGGGGGCTTTGCTCTATAAGCAGTATGAAACTCCCGCCGGCCCGTTGCGGCGGGTGATCAAGGAAACTCGCGACCTGTATACCTGGCACAAGATCAACCGGAACACCTGTAGGCCGTTGGCAGATCTGATTGTTGGAGTCGGCTTGCTGGAGGACGTTAATCCGTCGCGCAGCGTCGAATTTCTGGTCAAAGATGCCCGCGATCTCGAGAAAATGCGTTATCTCTTCCAGCCGTTGTCTGGTGAAAGGCTGGACCAGTGGCGCGAGGACGCTCTTTTTGCGAAGCGAGAGGCTGAAAAACGCTCCGTTGTGTTTCTTGCCCGTCGCACCTTCGCTGGATCGGCGTTGCTTTGGCTGACCCGCGTCGAGGACTCGATGTGTAGTTTCGAGTCGCAGCCTGAATATGTCGCCGAATTTCTTCGTATTATCCATGAATGGCAGATCAAGACCTTGCACCAGGTGTTAGACATTGGCGGCATCGACATGGTGACGCGGTTCGGCTACTACGATATTCCGGACTTCTGGGGCCGCAAACACTTCGGTCGCTACTTGCGTCCTCTCATGGACGAGGAAGCAGAACTCCTGCATCATGCGGGTGCTCTTCTATGCCAGCAGCAAAGTAAGGGGCTGTCCCAGACGGCGGATATCTACCAAAGAATGGGAGTCGACGTGTTCCGTGATGTTGATCCAGTCCAG
The DNA here is from genome assembly GCA_016871215.1 of Acidimicrobiia bacterium. Lineage (GTDB taxonomy): Bacteria > Acidobacteriota > Terriglobia > Versatilivoradales > Versatilivoraceae > VFZK01. The sequence goes on from VFZK01000016.1 coordinate 13,368, forward strand.
GGGAAAGAGGACCTGCTGCTTCTCAAAGCGGTGTTGGGGAAGACCAAAACACTAATGGGCGGGATCAACGGCGATTTGCAACTTGCGAATGCCTCCAGCCTCGAGATGGATCAGGTGGTCCGCGATACTCTGGAGGTGATGGCGCCGGGCGGTGGCTTCATCTTGCACGTGGTCCCTGGCGTTTACGCCGGTGTTCCGTGGAACAACGTTCTTGGCTTGGTCGAAGTTTGGAAGCGCTATGCCTGACCAGCCGTTTCGCCGCCAGCATTGATTGGTTTCAAACGAACCCACAAGTCTTGAAATCAGAAGGGAGAATCCTGAATGACGCACGGGCAGGCCAGACTTGTCGTCCTGACGCTGACGCTTTCCAGCATCACCGTGTGCGCTATGCACGGGCTGTTTGACTGGAACCTCCTCGCACGGCCGATGGCTTTCGTGTTTCCCAAGGTGAACCGAAATGCTTCTTTTTCTCAGCCTGGGAAGGCGGCGAGCTTGTCATTCCAGTACGAGAACGGCAAGCCCCTGGCCGGCGCGCCCGCTAAGCGGAGCCATGCAGTCTCCGTCGGCCCCACCCAAGGGCAGGTTTATGCCTACGCCACATTCGAGATGACTGCGCACAATCCCGCTTCCTACATCGACGGAATGCTGCCTGGCGTGCAGCTCATGGCCTTGGGACAAACGCTGAACGGGAGATTCATTCCAGCCGTGCGGTTTGGTTTGCAGGATGGCAAAGGGTTGCCGGGAGAACAGGGCCAGTTGGTTCCATGGGCCTTGGAGGGACAGTTTGACAACTTTGGACCATTCGCGCGTCCGGCTACCCCCTACGATTTCAAAATCCATGTCGACCTGGCAAAACATCGAATGAGCCTCTTTGCGAGCGGGCGAGGAGACGACGATTGGTTTGTGCTGGTCGATGACGTCCCATTGCTGAACGCGGTGTCAGAAATCAGCGAAATCTGCGTGGAACAGAACCCGGGCGCCGGAGGCATTCGCGACGTCGTTGTGCAGCCGCGTCCTTCAGCCTCCAGAGATCGCGTACAACCACATCCGCGTGCCAAAAAGAATCGGGTTGTCAAAGCCGGTGCTGGGTTTCGATTGCAGAGCATGCGCTCGCTTTGGCAGTTGCCAGGCCGCCATGTCACAATCTCTCGTGATCCCAGACGGTGGCACGGGTTCCCCGACGTGGTCTGCACACGGTCGGGCAAGCTCATCACGACCTATTGCGATGGCCCAAGGCACGGCGGTCGCGGGAAAGCCACGCTTCGAACCAGCAGCGACCTCGGCAGGAGCTGGAGCGCAGAGCAAGTGATGGTCGAAACGGACGCTTCTTGCGAACGGTTGCAGAGGTTGAAAGATGGATCGCTGCTCTACATTGGCGGCGAGCGACGACCCACCGTCGATTTCCGCCGCAGCACAGATGATGGCCAGACGTGGCAAGCGATTGGCGGATTCGACATCAGGCCCTTCGGACTCAAGGTTCACTACTCGATGAGCCACGTGCTTGAAGCATCCGATGGTGCGTGGCTCATCGTCGGCTCCGATACCTTTCCCATTTCCGAGCAGGCCTTCGATTCGAAGAACCGGTTCCGCATTCGCGAGCGGCTGCAGGTTTTTCAATCCAAAGACCAAGGCAAAAGTTGGGAAGTCTTGTCGCTGCTTGATACCTATCCCACGAGCGGACATGCCGGCAGCGAAGCCAGCATTCTGGAACTGCCAGGCAACCGGCTTGCGATTTACGCGCGCGAAAGCCGTAACGACGGCTATCCTGGCTTCCGAGTCTTTTCCGCCGATCGCGGCAAAAGCTGGTCCGAACCTGAGGACTTGCCACTTCAAGTCATTGGCCGTGTGCAGGCTGGATTGCTGTCGGATGGACGGGTGATGCTGACGACCCGCACGGGCATGGGCAAGCGCGCGCTTTGGGCTTGGACGGAAGATCCGGAGAAGAAGATTGGGTTTCAGATCGGTGGCGTGCACATCAACGATCATCGTAGCAAGGGGCTCAAGGACGGTGCGCTGGCAATCGACAGCGATGGCGCCAGCGGCGAATTCACACGCTACTTGCTGCGCCCTCCGGATGGCCCCGAGAGTGCGATTGAGCTTATCGCAGAGGTGATGGTCAAAGAGAACCAGGGACACGCAGCGACCATCGCTATTCCGTTTGCCGGGCAGCTGCGAATCTTTCCGGACCACGTCATGTTCGTCGGGAGTGAGTCGAGCAAAGTGGCTGTTTCGCCTGGCCGGTTCCATACTTACGAGCTCAGAAGCGGGGCCGGCAAACTGCGTCTCGTAGTGGATGGCGAGTTGAAGATCGAGACCGCCAAGCTCGACAGCCGGCGCATCCAGAACGACTGGTCGCCGGCCGTGGTTAGTCCGTTGCTCTTCTCGTTCGGCAATTACCCCGACCCTGAGTTCTACCCGCCCGGTGCGACGGCCAACACCTCGGTGGTCCCGCTGCAAATCACGCCGGCTGTGACGGGATTGAGCTTGTGGAAGAGAGTCGAAGTGGCGGCTGTCGGCGTGGGCAATCGGCCGCATTTAACCTCCTGGATCGCTGCCCGAGACGGTTTTCCCGATCAGTACCAGCTGGACCACGTGCTGGAGGTTCAGGCGACGGCTTTCGGCGCTGACCAAGGCTATTCAGGCTGGACAGAATTACCGAATGGCCGCGTGTTCGTTGTAAATTACACGGACGACAAGGCGCCTGCCTGGCCGGCCAGCAGTCCCTATCTGTTTCGTTGTCCCTGGATTCGGGGCACGCATGTGTTTCCATCGGACCTTGCGGTTCGATGAACCGGCGGATTGTTGCTGTGCGCTTTGACACTGGCGTCTTGCTCTTTGGAGACGGCGCATTTCTCGCGGTGACGCACGCAGGCCGCTTGTTCGAGGTGTAAGGCGGGTGTCGGAGGCGTGCGGCGCGAGCGCTGGCATCCTGGGTTTCGCGTGGAGTTTGTGCAGCTCCGACTGGCACGTGCTTGTAGTGCCGCACGTCAGTGCGGCCATTTGAAGCACTGGCGTCGTTCACAGCCAGGATCAGCGATCCCGGCTACAGGCTCTGTTGGAGCCGAGGTCGGTGACCCTGGCTTGCCAACCTTGGCTGCGAAACAGCGGCGAGAGGAGGACTCCTTCATGCAGCATCCTTGTTTGAATTGGCTGCTTCTAGCGATCCTATTCTCTGGGTTTTGGATTTCTGGCCTGGCAGCTGCGCAGGAGAAGGCCGCTTCTTTGCCTCCGGCCGCGCAACGGCCGATCGACTTCAAGCGAGACATCGAACCTCTCTTGAAAGAGCGGTGCCAGTCCTGTCACGGCGCCACGCAACAGATGGGCGGCCTGCGGCTCGACAGCCGGGCCGGCGTGTTTGCTGGAGGCTATTCGGGCGCGGCGCTCAATCCGGGCGATAGCAGCGCGAGCCGATTGATCCAGCTGGTTGCCGGTCTAAGAAAAGACTTGGTGATGCCCATGGCGGGCGAGCGGCTCACCGCTGAGCAGGTTGGACTTCTGCGCGCCTGGATTGACCAAGGCGCTAGCTGGCCCGATTCATCGAGTTCCCAAACGACCTCCTCGAGCACCGAAGTCCTGCGCTCGACAAAGCTGCATTGGGCTTTTGTTCCGCCAAGGCGGCCCGATTTGCCGCAACTGCAGGCAAGGTCGTGGACTCGGAATCCGATCGATGCCTTCGTTTTGGCTCGGCTGGAGAAAGAAGGGATCAAACCTTCGCCCGAAGCAGACCGAACTACGCTGATTCGCCGCGCCAGCCTGGATTTGCTTGGTCTGCCTCCGAGCCCGGAAGAAGTCACGGCGTTTGTGAACGACTCGCGTCTCGATGCGTACGAACGTTTAATTGACCGGTTGCTTGCTTCCCAGCACTATGGAGAGCGCTGGGCACGGCAATGGCTCGACCTGGCACGCTACGCCGACAGCGACGGTTTTGAGAAAGACAACGTGCGGCCTGACGCCTGGAAGTGGCGGCAGTGGGTGATCGATGCGTTGAATCGCAACCTGCCGTTCGATCAATTCACGATCGAGCAGATTGCCGGCGACCTTCTGCCCAACGCGACGGTTGAGCAAAAGATCGCCACCGGCTTCCATCGCAACACGCTGACCAACCGCGAGGGAGGAGTCAACCGTGAAGAGTATCGGATCGAGCAGGTCATCGATCGTGCCAGCACCGTCGGTACGGTGTGGCTGGGCCTGACGGCCGGTTGTGCCCGCTGCCACGATCACAAGTACGACCCCATCAGCCAAAAAGAGTTTTACCAGCTCTTCGCCTTCTTTAATTCGGCCGACGAGCTCAACATCGAAGCGCCCTCGCCGGCTGAGCTCGGCGTTTACCTGCAGCGCAGGCCGGAGTATGAAAAGAAGAGGCAGGCCCTGCTGTCTGAGTACAAGGTGGCGAGGCTGCAACCGGACTGGGAAAGGAAGATGTTGGAAGCAGCCGCGCGCCCCGGAGTCGATCCCTTGTATGACGTCAGCTGGGACATCTTCGGGCTTTACGTCGACGGCGGCCAGGAGATGATGAAGATCGATTCAAGCCGGCGAACGCAGAAGTGGAACGACAAGATTACGGATTTCTTCATTGGAAACTACTCCCGCGTTGTGAACCAGAAGACGATGAAGAAGCTGAGGTTTAAGGAGCTCAACGAAAAGCTCTCCCAGCTCAAGTCGGAGTTTCCTGCGCTGAGCGAGGCCCAGACACTGGGTGAGCGTCCCGGCTCGCGGCGATCGCACGTTTTGATTCGGGGCGACTATCGCCAACCGGGAATCCAAGTGCAGCCGGGAACTCCTGCCGTTCTGAACCCGTTGCCGGCCGATCTGAAAACCACCCGCCTGGCCCTGGCGCGATGGTTGGTTTCCAAGGACAACCCATTGACGGCGCGCGTCGCGGTGAACCGTGCCTGGCAAGAGTTCTTTTGCCGGGGATTGGTTGAGACCTCGCAGGACTTCGGCACACGTGCCGAACCGCCGAGCCACCCCGAGCTGTTGGATTGGCTCGCCACCGAGTTTATGGCCAGCGGTTGGAACATGAAGCAGATGCACCGTCTCATCGCCACGTCGGCCACGTATCGCCAGTCTTCCCAAGCCAGGATGGATCTTCGGGATCGTGACCCTGAAAACCGGTTGCTAGCGCGCCAGTCGAGGCTTCGGTTGGGAGCGGAGTTCATTCGCGATAGCACGCTGGCCGTCAGCGGACTGCTCAATCCTGCCGTTGGAGGCCCGAGTGTGCGTCCGCCGCTTCCGCCTGGCGTACTGAGTCACGGATTCGGTGGCGCGTCCAAATGGAAAGAGAGCGCTGGAGCCGATCGCTATCGTCGAGGGCTCTATGTCCTTTTTCTCCGCACAACGCCCTATCCTCAACTGGTAAACTTCGACGCTCCTGATTCGATGCTGCCTTGCAGCCGTCGCGAGCGTTCCACCACTCCGTTGCAAGCACTGAATCTGCTGAACGACCGTGTTTTCTTTGAGGCTGCCCAAGTGCTGGCAGCGCGTATCTTGCGCGACAGCCCTGGGGACCTTTCGGACCGTTTGGCTCATGCGTTCAGATTGTGTCTTGCCAGGCAACCCAGCGCGAGCGAGCGGTCCCGGCTAACCCAGTATTTCGAGGAGCAGAAAACGATTCTGGAGCGAAACCCGCAGCTTGCAGAGACGCTGTTTCCGGCCAAGGAGCTTGACGGGATTTCTCCCTCCGAAGCCGCCGTCTGGGTCGGCATCAGCCGGCTTCTCTTAAATCTTGAAGAATTCATCACCCGAGGATGAGCGATGGATTTTCGTGAGTTCCAGCAGATTCAGACGAGGCGCAGTTTTCTGGGCCGGTGCAGCGCCGGATTGGGATCCGTCGCTTTGTGGCACCTGCTGGCCGACGAGGGGCGGGCGAGGGCTGGTGAAAGCCCGGCCTCGCGAGAGCGGCCATTGGATCCCAGGCATCCTCACTTCCGACCGAAGGCCAAGAACGTCATCTTTCTTTTCATGGATGGAGGCCCGAGCCACATTGATTTGTTCGACCCTAAACCGGAGATGAAGAAATGGGACGGGCAGGCGCTTCCCGACTCGATGGTCAAAGACTTGAAGCTGGCGTTTATCAAACCGACGGCCAAGGTCTGGCCGAGTCCCCGACGGTTCAAGCCGTCTGGCCAGAGCGGAATCGAGCTTTCGGAGTGGTTGCCCCACCTGGCATCCGTTGCCGATGACATTTGTCTGATTCGCTCCATGTTTACTGACCAGTTCAATCATCATCCCGGACAGCTGATGTTGAACTGTGGAAGCCCTCTGGTGGGGCGTCCTTCGATGGGCGCTTGGGTGACCTACGGACTCGGCAGTACCTCGAAGGACCTTCCCGGTTTTGTGGTTCTGCGATCGGGAGGGAACGCGCCCGGCGCCGGCACCGGAAATTGGACCAACGGCTTTCTACCTTCCAGCTATCAAGGCGTTCCTCTTCGGAGTTCCGGAGATGCCGTTCTGTATCTCTCCGATCCGCCAGGCGTCAGCCGGGAACTGCAGCGTTCCACGCTCGATGGGCTCCGCGATCTGAATGAACTGAGCCAGGCCGAGAGCGGTGACGTGGAAATCGCTTCTCGAATTGCCGCTTACGAGCTGGCCTTTCGAATGCAACTGGCAGCTCCTGAACTGATGGATCTGTCCAAGGAATCGCCAGCGACGATGGCGATGTATGGCATCGAGAAGTCGCATCCGAATCCTTTCGCGGCCAACTGTCTGCTGGCGCGGAGAATGGTGGAGCGGGGTGTTCGGTTTGTGCAACTGATGCACGGGAGCTGGGACGATCACGACGACCTGGAAAGAAAACTGAAACGAAACTGTGAAGCCACGGATCAAGCAACAGCTGCGCTGCTGAAGGACCTCAAGCAGCGGGGATTGCTGGACTCGACGCTTGTGGTATGGGGCGGAGAGTTTGGACGGACCCCCATGGTGCAGGCCGACAGTCCGAACAAGAAGGTTGGCTTTGGCCGCGACCACCACCCGTTTGCTTTTAGCATGTGGCTCGCCGGAGGCGGAATCAAAGGCGGCCAGGCGATTGGAAGGACGGACGAGCTGGGACTGCGGGTCATCGAAAACCAGGTTCACGTGCATGACCTTCATGCCACAATCCTGCACTGCCTGGGCCTGGATCACCACCGCTTGACCTATCGATTTGCTGGACGCGATTTCCGGCTCACCGACGTTGCCGGAGACGTGGTTCGAAAAGCTCTGGCCTGAAAAGTGCGAACGTGGGAGCGGACCTCTGGGCCGCGACCGTTGCTGAACGGGGATCTCGGTCGCCGTCCAGAGGCTGGCCCCCACATTCAAACGTCCAATCTCTAGGTGAAGCACTGCGTGGGTGAAGCACTGCGTGGGTGAAGCACTGCGTGCTTCACTACAAGCACCTAGGCGATTTCCGCGACAAGATGTGGTCCAATAGGGCGGCGAGATCCTGGATTTCGCTCAACCGTACCACGTGGGGTTTTGCGATTGACTCGTTCCCGCCTTAAGTTCGTTTTGTATGTCATCTGCGGTTTGACCGATTTTGCTTCCTTCGCGGTGGTGTTCGCGGTGTCGCGGAGCTTGGCGGAAGGCGGAGCTGCTTCGTGGCATTTGGGTCTGGCTGGAGCAGGACTGGCATTCAGCGCTGCCGTGGGCAGTCTTCTGGGAGGCTGGCTGGCGCACCGCTTTGACGGCAGGACCGTTTTTCTGGGCGGAGCTGGCAGCATGGTGCTCAGTATTGCCGCCTGTGCGTTGGGCAATATCCGCAGCGCCTGGTTTCTGCCGTTCTATTGGCTCGTTGGGTTCGGGTTAGGTTTTCTCTATCCGCCCTTGATCGGCTGGTTGAATCAGGGCGAGGATGCTCATGCAAACCATCACGGCGTCAGCCGAACGCTCGTGCTGTTTTGTGTGGCCTGGAACCTCGGCATGATGTCTGGCCAGTTGGCTTCAGGTGCGTTATTTCAGTGGGGGAAGGAGTGGGTTTATGGCGCTGCGCTGTTCGCCGCTTTGGCGAACTTGTGGCTGGCGGTTCTGGCAGCCCGCCAGGTCGTCCCTTGCGATGAAGCGCCTGCCAGCAAGACGCGCGACCAGGTTGAAGCAGTCGAGCTGGCCGCTGCCTTCAAACGCTTGAGCTGGATTGCCAATCTGGGCGGCATGTTCGGTGCGAGCATGGTGATCCATCTGCTTCCCGGGTTGGCGGTTGCCATCGGTGTCGCGCCTCAAGACCACGGCAAATTGTTGGCGAGCTGGCGGGCCGTTGCTGTCGGCACCTATCTGCTGATGCACCGCGTGACCCACTGGCACTATCGATTGAGCGCCGCCGTGGCATCGCAGTTATTGGCCGCGCTGGGACTGTTCCTGATCTCGCGCGCCGAATCGGCTCCCGCCTTGCTCGTTGGGCTCGCCCTCTTGGGCCAGCTGGTTGGATACAACTACTTTTCTGGTTTGTATTACAGCACGGCTGGCAGCTCGCACGATCGGCGTGCCTTGGCTGCCGGCATCCACGAGGGAACTCTGGCGATCGGCATGGCGATTGGCACCATCGTCGGAGGTGTGCTGGGCTCTCTGGCAGGCCAGCGCATGCCTTACCTGCTGGCGTCGATTGTGGTGTTGACTTTGGTCGTCGTGCAGTCGACTGCTTGGTGGAGATGGGTGCAACCGCTCCGCCAGCGGCAGTCCCGGGCCGCCAGCCAGGCCTAGGACGCATTTTGAATTTGCAAGAGGCGAGATCGGGAGGACGAGTCTCCGGCCGAGCCGGTCAGCACAAGGACTTGTCGGGACCACCGCTCACCAGGAGACGTGAGGTCCCACGTTATCTCAGAGCCTGACGTTGAGAGGAGGGAACCGGGTTTTGTGCCGAGTTCGTTCGTGCTGGATCTTGCCAGAAAGTCCGATGCATCGTCGCTCTGAAAAACGGTGGAGGCGCATTCCACGATCGGCAGCCCGACTGCCGATTGATGGAGCTGTACATCTCTTGGTGAAGGGAGAGCGAACGGCTGCCGTGGCCACTGTCGGAGTGTTGTTGGCCATTGTGGGCAGCCAGAGTCCTGCTTGGTCGGACGACTGGCCGCAGTGGCGGGGTCCAAAGCGCGATGCCATTTCCACAGAGACCGGGTTGCTCCGCTCCTGGCCAGCTGGGGGCCCCAGATTGGCTTGGCGTGCCTCCGGCCTTGGAACGGGTTATTCCAGCGTGGCGATTCGCCATGGACGGGTCTTTACGCTGGGCCGGCACGGGACCGACGTCGCCGTCACAGCCCTCGATGCCGCAGATGGAAAGCCGGTGTGGACGCAGAAGATCGGCGCCTCAACGCGCATCCCCATGTCCACGCCGACCGTAGAGGACGAACGGGTGTACGCGCTCAGCCCGGCCGGCGAACTCGTCTGCTTGACGGTGGCTTCGGGCAATATCGTCTGGCAAAAGAGCATCGCTGGCGAGTTTGCGGGTCGCACCATGTCGGGACGCGGCTATGGAGAATCGCCGCTTATCGATGGAGACAAACTGATCTGCACGCCCGGCGGAGCAGACGCTGCGCTGGCGGCCATCGACAAGCGATCTGGCGCCGTCCTTTGGAAATCGAAACTACCCGAGGTTGGCCCGGCTGGCAGGGATGGCGCGGGATTCTCCTCGATTGTCGTCACCGAAGCGGCCGGCGTGCGGCAATATGTGCAGCTGATGGGACGAGGGGTCGTTGGAGTGGATGCGCGCGACGGGAGGTATCTCTGGGCTTACAACGCCATCGCCAACGAAACGGCTAACATCCCGACTCCCGTGGCGCGAGGAGACTTGGTGTTTGCGGCGAACGGCTACACCGCGGGCAGTGTGTTGTTGCGTCTTGTTCCCGGCGACAGCTCGTCATTCGAGGGTTCGGCAGTGAAGGCCGAAGTGGCCTATTCATTGACAGGCAGCCAGTTTCAGAATCACCACGGAGGATTCCTGGTCGTTGGCGATCACCTTTTCGGCGGCCATGGAAACAACAACGGCCTGCCCACTTGCCTGGAACTGAAGACGGGGCGAGTACTGTGGAAGCAGCGGGGACCTGGCATCGGATCTGCCTCGGTGGCTTACGCCGATGGCCATCTCTACTTCCGCTACCAGAATGGGGTGGTGGCGTTGATCGAAGCATCAGCGGCGGGCTACTCGTTGAAAGGCACGCTGGAGATTCCAGGCGCCGGTGGAGATAGTTGGGCGCACCCGGCGATTGCCAATGGCTTTCTGTATCTTCGCGAACAGGATGGGTTGATCGTCTACGATCTGCGACCGGCCAGCGCTCCGGCGCTGCCTGCCGAACCGGTCTCGCCGAAGGAGTCTGCCAATCCCGCTCTAACCCGGTTGCGCCAGCTCGGCGTTTCCGTCGAGCCTATGGTTGCCGGTGTCGTAAGCCACAAACCCTCCATGGGCAGGCCAATTCTGGGCTACGCCCTTCCAGCTGGCGGGAATCGCCGACGCCGTCCGACCTATCAGGTCGTCTTCAATAACCGCCACCTCACACCGAGCGGCACCGTCGATGGTGAAATCTCAGAGCTTCTGACGGACCTTCCTGGCTCGGTGGTTGCGAATCTGTCTGGAACGCGCATCTCCGATGCAGGAGTCGGGCAGCTGCGAAGCCCCAAGGTGCTGGGACTCAACCTCGAACTATGCAGTTGGGTCACGGATGCCGGAATGGCAGCGCTTCAAGGGTTTCCGCAGCTGCGTGCGCTGGTCCTGACGGGGACGAAAGTAACCTCTGCCGGCATCGAGAGCCTCTCCGCTAATCCGAACCTGCTCGCGCTCGACCTCGAGATTTGTGATAGCGTCACCGACGCCGCCTGCGAATCCCTGGGAAGAATGCGGCAGCTCAAGGCGCTGGTCTTGAAGAAAACCGGTTTCGAGCCGCAACGCATCGGCGATGCCGGACTGGAGAGGCTACAACATCTTCTTGAACTTGAAGTGTTGAACCTCTATGGCAACAAGGTGACGGACGGCGGCCTGCGGTATTTGGCGCGGCTCAAGCGGCTCGAGGAGCTTCATCTCAGCCTGTTGCCTCTCACAGACGCAGCGCTGCCACACCTGGCGCCGCTCAGCCGGCTGGATCACCTGGAACTGCTCTACGCCGAAGGATTCTCGGGGCCCATGATCACCGGCACGGGGATTCGTTTTCTCGCGCAGCTGGCGAGCCTGAAGACGCTCAATCTTACCGGTGCTCAGGTGGGCGACGGGGATTTAGCGCGGTTGCGTCCGCTCAAGGAGCTGGCAACGTTGCAGCTTGTCCGCACGCGGGTGAGTGCCGAAGGCATTCGAGCGTTTCAGGCCGCGCTTCCCAACTGCAAGATCGTCAAATAGCGGTTGTTCATCACTTCACAATGAAAGGACTCATCCTATGCAACTACGCACACTCGGCTCCAGCGGCCTCTTGGTCTCGCCTGTTTGCCTCGGCACGATGACGTTCGGAACACCTGTCGCCGAGCAGGAGGCCATTGCCCTGACGCATGCTGCAATCGATCTGGGTATCAACTTCATCGATACCGCCAACGGCTATGAAGGGTACGCACGCTATTTGGGCAGCGCCGGTGGCGTGGCGGAGGAGATCCTAGGCAAGGCACTCCGCGACCGGCGCGATCGCGTGATCTTGGCCACGAAGGTTGCCGCTCCACTGGGGCCTGGTCCGCAGGACCGCGGCTTGTCTGCCGTTCATATCCTGCGCGAGCTGGAGCGCAGCTTGAAGCGGCTCCAGACAGATGTCATCGATCTGTACATCATCCACTGGCCGGACCGGCACGTGCCAATCGAGGTGACGCTGCAGGCGATGGACACTGCGGTCCGGCAGGGCAAGATCCGCCATTTTGGTGCTTCCAACCATTCGGCGGCGCAGCTTTGCGAGATGCTTTGGCTGGCGGAACGGCAACACGGCCCCAAGGTGGTCAGTTCCCAGATTCCGTTCAGCCTGCTTAGGCGCGAAATGCAGCATGACTTGCCGTTTTGCCAGCGACACGGCATCGGCGTCACACCCTACCAGTCGCTGCAAGGTGGTTTGCTGACCGGCAAATATCGACGAGGGCAGCCTGCTCCTGCCGGCTCGCGCGCCGCTGAAAAGCCAGATTGGGTGTGGAAGCGCGACGACGCGTTGTTTGACCGGATTGAAGGAATCGAAGCCCTGGCTGCTGAAGCGGGCATTCCGGTGGCTCATTATGCTTTGGCCTGGACCCTGGCTCAGCCAGCCATGAGTTCACTTGTCGTGGGCGTCAAACGCTTGGAGCAGGTGCAAGACGCTGTGGCGGCGGCGCAGGCCACCATTCCGCCAGAGCATGCGGCGAAAATCGATGCGATCTGTCCGCCGCCCTGGCGATTGCCCGATCCCGTGAGAGGCTAGTTGGTGGATTGCGCGCGCTGCGCGGGAACGAGTGTCTTTCGATGTCGGTTGCGAGAGAGAGACTTGGCGCGCTCGACGCACGACTGTGGCGAGACGGACGGGATTGTTGCCCTGCGCTTTCGCGGGAATGACGGAAGTTGCGGGATGCCGCGAGTGCGGCTCTTGGTTACATTGGAAAGTCTAGCGCCAAAGTGCTTGGTGGCGCACATCAGCCTGGAGGCTAAAACAAGATGAACCCTTCGCAGGCGCCGGTTTCTTATCTGACCTGGATCGACTACGCAATTATTTGCGTGTACCTCCTGGGCACAGTTGCCATTGGGACTTGGTTCCACCGGCGCCAGAAGAGCACCGAAGACTATTTCGTTGCCTCCCGTCGAATGCACTGGATTCCGCTGGCCTTGTCCATCTGGTCCGGCTTGACGAGCGCCAACTCGATGATTGGAGGTCCTGGCTACACCTATGCTCACGACCTGCAGCAGATCTGGATTGTCTTCGAAGCGATGGTTGTTTACGTTATCGTCATCTACCTGATCCTGCCGATCCTGTTTCCCCTGAAACTGACGACGGCTTACACCTATCTGGAGATGCGCTTCAACCTGGCGACGCGGCTGCTGGGGTCTGCCTTATTTATTTTGCTGCGATTCAGTTGGCTCGCCTCCGTCATGTACGCTCCATCGAAGGCCATGGCCGCCATTGTCAGATTGCCGTTGTCAGAGCAGTGGATGCAAGCCTGGGCCGGAATGGGCTTGGATGGCTCGACCGCAGCGTGGGTCTTGATCATCGGATTGACCACGACGCTTTATGCCACGCTAGGCGGCATGGAAGGAGTCATCTGGACCGACTTCGTACAAGCACTGGTGATGATGGCCGGTCTGGTGACCATTCTTGTGATGGCGATCAACGGCTTGCCGGAAGGTGTCGTCACGCTCTATCACTCCCTCGCCAACGATAGCCACGGACGGTTGTTCGATTTCTCGTTCGACATGCAGGAACGCAACCAGGTGACCTTTTGGCTGCTCCTGGCCTACACCATCACGGGCCGCTTAAACGACTCGGCCACCGACCAGGTGGCCTTGCAGCGCTACTTCAGTGCCAAGTCCATGAAAGACTGCCGAGGGTCGCTCTGGCTATCGGGGATTTGCGACATGGTGCTGATGCCGCTGATCTACTTTTTGGGTGCGGTGTTGTGGGTCTATTTTGTCTACAATCCCGACCCCAATCTGCCGCTAGGCGCGGGTGGGCAGGTTGAGGCCGACCAGGTGTTTCCTTACTTTGTTGCGAAGGTTCTGCCAGTCGGCCTTTCGGGAATCTTCCTGGCCATGATCCTCTCGGCCACAATGTCGAGCGTGAGCGCTGGAATCAATTCGTTAAGTGCAGCGCTGGTCACGGACTTCTACCGGCGCTTGATCCGGCCCGACCGAACCGACGAAGAGTGCACGACGGCTGCAAAGAAAACGACCATTGCCTGGGGAGTTGCTGCTACTGGGGTTGGACTGTTTCTGGGTTGGTTCGAACAGATCTGGCAGATCGCTGTGGTGCTGATGGGCTTCTGGACCGGGCCGTTGCTAGGGATCTTCTTTCTGGGCTATTTCACGAAGCGCGCCAACTCCCGAGGCGCTTTGGTGGGTGCCGCCTGTGGACTTCTCAGCACCGTAGTTTGGGCATTTGGACACAGACTCCTCGAGCCCTTTGGCTGGACCTTTCAAGGCCATGGTTTCATGTACGGAACCGTCGGCATGATCCCAACTCTGATTGTGGGCTACTTGGTCAGCCTGGCGTCGGGTACTGAACGCTCTGCAGCGGCCGGCGGTGCGAAATCGCCTGCCTGAAGAGGAAGGCTTGCGCAGCCAGAGCTGCCGCAGTCGTGACAGGAGACGCCATTGTACCTAAAGGAACGGCTGGCCGCTCGAGAGTACCTCATCGGCGCTGGAATCTATTCGAACTCGCCCGAACTGCTCGAATGGGCGGTCGTCGGGATGGACTGGATCTGGTGGGAGACCCAGCACACCCATCCAGACTGGCAAACCACGGTGAGTGCTGCGCGCGCGGCCGCTGCGCTGCGCATTCCGCTACTGGTGCGGTCCTGGACGGCGGACGGCGATACGATCGAGCGCCTGCTCGACACTGGCGCCGAGGGCATCATTGTGCCGTTGGTCGATACCGTGGAGCAGACGAAGCGGCTCGTTTCGCGATGCTACTACCCACCGCTGGGGAAGCGTTCTGTGGGATCCATTCGGACGGAAAGGATGGAAGCTGACCTCAACGAATGGAACCGGCGAATCGTCGTCATCCCGATGATCGAGACTCCAGAGGCGCTGGAGAATGCCGAGCGCATTGCCGCCGTCAACGGTGTGGACGGCTTGCTGGCAGGAACGAGCGATCTGGCTTTGAGGCTTGGACGGTATACAGACCCCTACAGCGCGCATCTCCGGCTCAAGGATGAACTGCAACATATCCTGAAAGCTTGCGAAAAGAGTGGCAAAGCCGCCGGAGTGATTACGCTGAGTGAAGAAGCCCTGCAGGCGCGCATCGCCGAAGGATATCGGCTGATCTGCGCAGGAATGGACGTCGATCACGTCGAAGCCAGCTTCAAGCGAATGAAAGGGGTCTTTGACCTGGCGTTGCGGAAGCTGCCTGAAAACGATGGGTGACTCGCGTCAGGTTGCAGCGGATTCAAAAGCTAAGAGAGTGTTTAAAAAGGCGCGCTTTGGTTCGTAGTCCCGCCTTTAGGCGGAAGGAAATGCTGTGGTTCCGGCTAAAGCGGGGACTACAAACGTAGCTGACTCCTTGAACCACGCCTTTCTAAACACCCTCTAAGACCTCGGTTCCGCTCGCCCCGCGCTGACCATGTGCCACATCCTTTTGGCTGAACACAGGCGGCCGGTGAGACCAAGACTCTTGCTGCCCCTGCTGTCATCAGCTGCTGTCCCTGGAGGGGACGAACGTGAATAGCCGTGTGCGGAGTGCAGCGAAGCCCTTTCAGGGTCGGATCTTTCTGAGGGCCCTTGCCCCGGGTGTCGCCAAATGAGGCGCCACCCGGGGCTATCGATGGTGGTTCCTTCCGGGAACCTAAGCGGAAACCCACCCACCCTGTGTCCAGCGCCCGACTTATGGGTAAAGGTCAGGCGAGCAGGCTGGTGCTATCCGTGAAGCTCGTCCCAATTAGCCGGTTATGCGCGATGAAACGAGAATTTTGTTCTTGTGTCGGCGCGACACGGCAGCAGGTAGGGCGCGGTGTCCTCACCGCGCCGTTTTCCCAACGCATCGGCACTT
>VFZK01000017.1 GCA_016871215.1 Acidimicrobiia bacterium
CGATCAACCTCCTCAAGAAAGAACAAACCCCCAAGCAAGGCGTCAAAGGAAAGCGCCTCAGAGCGGGCGGGGACAACGATTACCTCCTCCAGCTCCTATTGGGCTAAATTTAGATGCGTTTGCCCTGGCTAGCGTGGCTGAGACATCCAGCGAGCCGCTGAAACCAAGTGGTGGTTGCGTTTTGCGGAGTTGAAAGTGCCTGAGGGACTGGCTTCATCTTGACCGATGCATCATGCGATCGAACCAGTTCATGCCCGAAAACGACTCGACCCAGCTCTCCTTGCCGTTCGACCACAGCGGGCTGCGACCGCGATCTCGCCCCGATTCCTTCTGACCGTCTGCCTGACGCTAACTTCGACAGGCACAGCACTGCTGGTTGCGGATGAAGAACCACGCAACAAATCGGTTACGGCCGAGTCACAGGCCCTGCAGCGATTCGAAACGCTGGGGGCACGTGTCTTCAAAGAAAGTGGGACCGTGGTCGAAGTGATCCTGGACCGAACCGAGGTCACGGATTCCGATCTCCAGCTGTTGGCGGCGCTGCCGGAAATTACCGACCTCTCGTTGGAGCAGACTCAGGTGGGCGATGCTGGGCTCAGTCACCTCAGAGTCCTGTCGAAACTCGAGTGGTTAAATCTGTTCGGCACCCAAGTCAGCGACACTGGTCTGGCATTCCTGAAGGACTTGAAGGGTTTGAAGCACTTGCCTGTTGGAAGAACGAAAGTCACCGATCTGGGCCTTGTGCATTTCGACAGCATGCAGCAGTTACTCTATCTGGGTTTGAGAGGAAACGCCGTCACGGATGCAGGTCTACTGCACCTTCAGAACGTTCGGAACCTCGCCGGACTCCATCTTGGCGAGACCAAGGTGACCAACGCCGGCCTGACGCATCTGCAAGGACTGTTTCACTTGCAGAAACTCTGGCTGCAGAGCACCTCCGTTTCCGACGAGGCGATCGACATCCTGGCAAGCTTCAAGGCGCTCAAGGAGCTCTATGTCTATGAAACCCGGATTTCGGCAGAGGGCATCCAACGGCTGCGGACGGCCCTGCCCGGGTGCCAGATCGTAGACCGACAGTGAGGCCCATCACGCTGCCCTACGCAAGCCGGACCCAGCACTAGGCTTCAAATCATGGAGGCACTCGGCATGTTGGTTGACGTTCACACGCATTTCTTCAAGTATCCAGAGCATTTCACCGACGATTTTCGCAATCAGGCACGCCGGGCCAGAACGGTCGAAGTGGATCTCACCGTGCGTTGGCACGAATACCATGCCACCGCAAAGCAGTGCGACAAGACCATCGTGTTTGGCGGAAAAGCCAAGCTGTCGGGGCTTTGGGTACCCGACGCGGACGTCGCCGCCTACGCGCGGCAGCATCCTGACAAACTAATTCCGTTTCTCTCCGTCGACCCGACCCAACCCGGCTGGCAAGACGAGCTAATCCAAGGTCATCAAGACTTCGGGATGAAAGGCATCAAGCTGCTGTCGATGTACGCAGGGTTCAAGCCGAATCAGCCTGAGCTCGACTATCTATGGGAGTACGCCGCCAAACAGAACCTGCCCGTATTGCTTCACACAGGAACGACGTTCGTCGACAAAGCGCCACTCGAATGCACACTGCCGAGGCTGCTGGATGAAGTCGCCATCCGCCATCCTGACGTGAAGATCGTCATGGCTCATTTGGCGCATCCCTACGAAGGCGAGTGCATTGTCACCATCCGCAAGCACCCGAATGTCTATGCCGACTGCTCGGCCCTCCACTACCGGCCCTTTCAGCTTTACCACTCGTTGATGCTCGTTCAAGAGTACGGCGTTTGGGACAAAGTGCTGTTTGGGACAGACTACCCATTCACCACGGTCGACGCCAGTCTCGAAGGCATGCGCAAGCTCAACGACATGCTGGCGGGAACCGCGCTGCCGCGGCTAAACATGGACGCGATGGAGAGGATGTTTTGCCGGGATACCCTGAGAGTGTTAGGAATTGAGTCCGATTGAGGAGCGCTCACACCAGCTGGTAGCCCCCCGTAGTTGCTCGATAGCCACAAGTCGCCCTGAAGAGGTGCTTAAGCTGGTTGCCCCAGCACATCGGGCCAGCAAACAATCCACCTTGTCTCATATCCTGAAGCAGGCCCGGCTTGCTCCCAAAGCCCTCCTGAAGCTGTTGTGACGCGTCACGCGAGTCGACCGGTGTCGGGCAGCGCAGACAGACATGGCAAGAGAGCGCCGTGTCTGACAATCATTTTAAAGGCCTCCCGAGGCCATGCCAAAGGCGATAGACTCGGGTTAGGTTCCGAACTTAAACCCGAAAGGAACCTCCGATGAACCCGATGGCGCAATCGATCTGCACTCCAACAACAGTCAGGCTGGCGTCGCATTGAATCGCGTGAAATGCCACCCAGGTATTGCGCCTCCTCGAAATCGACGATGTTCCGAAAGGCTTGGGCCAGGGTGAGTGATTTCGCACTTGTTTCTTTCTAATCGGATCGTGCGGAGGTCACAGCCGGTCGCGCTTATCGGAAGCCATGAGTCAGCGTCCATCCAAGGTGTGCCGGGCCGTTCGGTCGCATTGCGCTCACGAGCGGACACGCTGGTGTCACCGCAGGTGTGCGTTGGCAGCGTTCACCTTTTTCCAGAGGAAATCATAAACCTCCGAGTCGAGACGGCGCTTGAGGTCAAAGATGAAGTTCTTGTCTCCACCAAGTTCGCCGTTCGTTCTTTCCATGCTGGTCAACCGCAGCTGATAAGGTCCCGTGCTGCCAATCGACGACAAATGGTCGTATCGCCAGATTCTGGAGTCCGACGCCTGGGAAGTCTTATAAATCACTTCGTGCTCGCCAATCTCCAAGCTTCCTTGGCAGCCACCCAGGGCGTGTTGATGCTTGACAGGAAGCAGATACCTGGGGGTTTGCACTTGTGGAATGACAGCGGAGACCAGAGGCTTCGTCAACCGGGCTTGCAGGGTCTTCCACAATAAGGGTGACAGGCTGCCCTCGGTCAGTTCGAAGTTGAACACTTTGTCTTTGCCAAATTGTAGCTTCCGATCCTCATAGGTCACCACGGCGACCTTCCGGTCACCGAGCAGTCCGAGCTGTTGAATGTCGAGGTACTTCCAGGTCCGCGCATCCTTCTTGTGCGATGTCACGTACTCAACCTCATCCTCCCGGAAGATCAGCTCGCCACGGCAGCTTCGGAAGCCATGGTCGTGCTTGACCTGAAAGCGCTGTTCCTCAGCCAACAAGGGAACCCTGGCGCCACACAGAACTAACACGAAGCACAACGCCACGTTTCGCATAAAACCTCTAAGACCGTTGCGTTTCATTTTCGCATTTGGCGACCGACGCTTGCCTTGGCCTCGGCTAGACTGACGAGCCGCCCGCCATGTTGCTGTTGGTAGGTCTGTGCCTCCTGGCGATTGGCAAAAGCGACCAGACTGGGCATACAGCGGTCATAATGAACCTCGCAGATCATTGCGCTGTCGGTGCGCAGTGTCGTCGGCCCGCAGCACTGCATCAGATCGGAACCTTCCAGATAGGTTGCGTACTCCGCGTCGATCAGCTTGCCGTTGCTGAAGTGGGTGGCCCGCAGCGCCTTTCCGTTCGACTCAATCACGAAGTGCAGTCCACAGCGGGGACAACACGCCCAGCGCTCGCCCTCCTTTTCTGACGCAGCCAGGAAGACCTGGGCTGGGTGCAACGGGCGCTGGCAAATCGAGCACACGGGTCTGCCCGGCGCAATCCGTCCGCTAAGCACCAGATAGGCAAGCACACCAGCGAGTCCTAGCACCACAGCCCAAATGCCTCTGCGGTAGATACTGCTTGTTTTTAGCTGATGAGAGCTAAATGCCATAGCCTTTCTCTGTTGGGCTTCATCTTCCAGTGCGGCAGCTCAATGAGTCGCTTCGAAGGCCGGCGTCCAAGAAAACGACGCCTCCTTGCTTCTCGTCCTGCCTCCGAGCTCTGGAAGCTAGCGAACACCACGCTGGTAACGTCCCAATTCCGATGACCAGTCTTGCCCGGGGAAAACCTTCGTCATTCCCGCGAAAGCGGGAATCCAGAAACCCTTCAGTCGCAAGCACGACCGTGCGGGCCTTGAGCCTACGCGTAGGCATAACGACCTGACGGTTCAGTCAAGCGACGCTACCTTGGTTAAGAAACCGAGTGCTAGGCCGCCACCTTCCCGAACGTCTGTTGCTTTACCTCGCTATGCCACTTCCATAGGAAATAGATACTGGGGTAAACCAACAGCTCCAAAGCAAAGGAAGTTGCCAGCCCGCCCACCATTGGCGCAACCACACGCTTCATCATATCGGACCCGGTTCCGGTGGACCACATGATCGGCATCAATCCCATAAAGGCGGCACAGACCGTCATCATCTTGGGTCGGACCCGTTTGACAGCGCCGTGAATGATGGCCTCGATCAGCTCCACCTTGTTCCGTAAAAGGCCTTTACGCCTGGCTTCATCGTAGGCCAAGTCGAGGAACAACAACATGAAAACGCCGGTTTCCGCGTCTAGTCCCATCAGCGCAATCATCCCTACCCAAGCGGCAATCGAGATGTTGTAGTCCAAGAGATACATCAACCATACGGCTCCGACCAAGGAGAACGGCACCGCCAACATCACGATGGAAGCCTTGGTGAACGACCGGGTGTTCATATACAGCAGCGCAAAGATGAGAACCAGGGTGACTGGAACGACGATCTTCAGCCTTTCGCGGACCCGCAGCATGTTCTCGTACTGGCCACTCCATACCAACGAGTACCCCGGTGGCAGCCTGAGCTTCTCTTGCACCAGTTTCTTGGCTCGCTCGACATAGCCGCCGATGTCGCTGGTGGCCAAGTCCACGAAGACATAGCCAGCCAGCATGCCGTTCTCGTCCCGAATCATGGAAGGTCCAGGCACTCGTTTGATTTCGGCGATCTGAGCGATTGGGATCTGTGCGCCCCCAGGCGTGGGGACCAGCACCTGGCTAAGCCGCTCCAGATTGTCTCTGAGCTCGCGGGCGTAGCGAACGTTAACCGGATAGCGCGCCCGGCCTTCCAGAGCCGTGGTGACATTCTCGCCCCCGATCGCCGACATGATCACATTCTGCGCGTCGGCCACCGAAAGTCCATAGCGGGCGAGTTGATCGCGCCTAAGGTCGAAGTCCACAAAGTAGCCACCCGTGACCCGTTCCGCAAACACCGATCGGGTTTCCGGCAGTTGCGCCATCAGCGTCTCCAGCTGCGCGCCGATCTTCTGGATTTCGTCGAGATCCGCGCCAAACACCTTGATGCCGATCGGGGTGCGGACACCGGTGGTCAGCATGTCGATTCGGGCTTTGATCGGCATCGTCCAGGCGTTGGTAACGCCCGGAATCCTGACCTTCTGATCCATCTCAGCAATCAAGTCTTCCCAAGAAATACGATCGGGCCAGATGCGGTGCAGCACCAGGTTCTTCAGCCATTCTGGCGCCCAGCGGGTGTACCACTGCTCTTTGTGACGCCACGCGGATTGTGGCTTCAGGGTCACCGTCGTCTCCATCATCGAAAATGGCGCCGGGTCGGTAGACGTTTCTGCGCGTCCCGCCTTGCCGAATACGCGTTCGACTTCTGGGAATGAGCGAAGCATTTCATCTTGGCGCTGCAGGATCGCTTGAGCTTGCGCGACGGAGATTCCAGGAAGGGTCGTCGGCATATAGAGGATCGTTCCTTCGTTCAGCGGGGGCATGAATTCGCTGCCGAGCCGGAAGTAGACCGGAACGCTTGTCGCCACCAGCAGGATGGCAGCGACGATCGTGATGCCAGGATGCTTCAGCACGAACCGTGCCGGCGGCTCATAGATCCTGAACAAGAAGCGGCTGATCGGGTGCTGTTCTTCCTTGTAGTACCTTCCAACCAGCACCTGATTCGCGATCCAGGCCAGCCAGCGCGGCCGGAACCGATAGAACTCCATGCGCGCAAAAAGCATTCGCATCGCCGGATCGAGCGTAATCGCCAGAAGCGCGGCGATGGCCATGGCGAAGTTCTTGGTAAATGCCAGGGGCTTGAAAAGCCTTCCCTCTTGATCGACCAAAGTAAACACGGGCAGAAAAGCAACTGCAATCACCAGCAGAGAAAAGAAGACTGAGGGACCTACTTCCTTGAGGGCCTGCAATCGCACCTCGTGAAAGTCTCCCACTCGACCTCCTTGAATCCAGAGCTCGAGCTTCTTGTAGGCATTCTCGACTTCGACGATCGCCCCATCCACCAGTACGCCGATGGAAATGGCAATCCCAGCCAGAGACATGATGTTGGAGTTCAGACCCATCCAGTACATCGGGATAAAGGCCAGCAGTACGGAGACAGGGATGGTGACGATCGGAACGATGGCCGAAGGGATGTGCCAAAGAAAGAGCAGGATGACCAGACTGACAATGAGGATTTCGACAAAAAGCTCGTGCTTGAGGGTGTCGATCGACCGTTCGATGAGTTCGGATCGGTCGTAAGTTGTGACGATTTTCACGCCAGAAGGAAGTGAAGCTTCAAGTTCCTTGAGTCGCACTTTGACGCGCTCGATGACCTTGTCCGCGTTTTCGTTGTGTCGCATCACCACGATCCCGCCGACCACATCGCCACGACCGTCGAGGTCCGCGATTCCTCGCCGAAGCTCGGGCCCTCTCTCCACCCGTGCGACGTCTCGCAGCAGCACCGGCGTTCCACGCTCGTCGGTCTTGAGCACCACCTGTTCGAGATCCGCTACACGCTTCACGTATCCATGGCCGCGAACCATGTACTCTCTGCCGGAGAACTCGATGAGCCTGCCGCCCACTTCGACGTTCGAGTTGCGCACGGCCTCGGCGACGGTCATGATGGAGATGTTGTGCGAGGCCAGCCGGTTGCGGTCGACCGTGACCTGGTATTGGCTCTGAAACCCGCCCACCGTGGCAATCTCTGCCACACCAGGTATGGACTGCAACGCATAGCGGAGATTCCAATCCTGGTAGGAACGGAGGTCTGCCAGCGAGTGCCTTCCGCTTTCATCGAGCAAAGCGTACTGAAAGATCCAGCCCACTCCAGTCGCATCCGGGCCAATCTCGGTTTTCACGCCGGTTGGAAGCGATGGAGTGACCTTGCTCAGATATTCGAGCACCCGGCTGCGCGCCCAGTAAATGTCGGTGCCGTCTTCGAAAATGATATAGACGTACGAGAACCCGAAATCAGAAAAGCCGCGAATCGCTTTGACTTTGGGTGCTCCCAACAACGCGGTCGTGATCGGATAGGTGATTTGGTCTTCGATTACATCCGGTGACCGGTCCCATTTGGAGTAAACGATGACTTGGGTGTCCGACAAGTCCGGGATGGCGTCGATGGGTTGGTTGTACAAAACCCATATCCCGTAGACCACGACCGCGGCTGTCAACATCAGGACAACGATCTTTTGCCGGGCACAGATATCGATGAGTTTCTCAACCATGGAACCGGCCCTCAGAGTTAGCTTCTCTTCACGCTCTCGGCGAAGGGGTCGCTCGGTCTTCGTTCACTGCCCGTGCTGGTGTCCGCTACCCGCTCCAGAAATGGCCGCTTTCAACTTCGATTCCGAGTCGAGCAAGAAATTGGCTCCTGTGGCCACTTTCTCGCCGACGGACAACCCGCTTTTGATTTCGTAGTAGTTTCGGATCTTTACGCCGGTCGTGACCTCGCGTGGCTCAAACACACCGCCGTCTTTTGCCACAAAAACCAGCATCCGTTCTCCAGTGGAAAGCACCGCACTTTCGGAAACAGCCAACACCCGGCCCAGGCTGCCCTTGAACTCCACGTCGGTGTACATCTCTGGCTTGAGCCGGCCGCCGGGATTCGCAAACTCCAGCCGCACTTTCACGGTCCGTGTCTTCTCTTCCACACTCGGGTAGATATAAGTCACGCGCCCTCTCCAAACCCTTTCAGGCTGGTAGGCAAGAGTCATTTCAGCAGGCTGGCCCATTCTCACGAAGGGCAAGTTGACTTCATACAGATCAGCCAAGACCCAGACTGAAGAAAGGTCGACGATGTCGTACAGGCTGTCGCCAGGCATGACGCGCATCCCTTGCAGAGCCGTTTTCGCAGTGACGAATCCGGTCGCGGGTGAATCGATCGTGACGGCCTTGATCGGTTGTCCACTGCGTTCCAGTTGAGCGATTTGCGCCGGCGAAATATCCCAAAGTGCAAGCCGGTGTTTAGCCGACCCCAGAAGATCCACACCATCCAGGGTCGCATCGGAGCTGAGTGGCCCAAAACGCTCCTGGGCCCGCAAGGCCAGCAGGTACTCCTTCTGGGTAGCCACCAGCTCTGGGGAGTAGATCGAAAACAGCGGTTGTCCCTTCTTCACGAATTTGCCAACGTAGTCGACAAACAGCTCTTCAATGAATCCTTCGAACTTGGTGTGCACGTGATGCAAGCGGGTTTCGTCGGGCACAACCCGTCCCACCGTCCGAATGCTGTTCTCCAGATCCATTAACTGGACCTGCTCCACTGTCACTCCCGTCATCTGCTGCCGGCCGGCACTCAGCTTGATGGAGGCGTAGCCGGGAATTCCCTCGGCCTCGGTCATCGCGGGCTCTTCGGCGTAGACAGGCACCAAGTCCGTTCCGTCCTGCGCCTTTCCTGGCTTGTCCGAGCGATAGCCGGGGTTCGCGGGGTCGGTGTAGTAAAGAATGCGCCTCTGCTCCTGGGTCTCTGGGTGCGATGGGTGGTGCGCTGGCGCCTCCTGGGCGCCTTCATTTTCGACTGGGACCAAGCGCATGCCGCAGATGGGGCAATCTCCCGGCTTGTCTGACACATAGGTGGGATGCATCGGACAGTGGTACTTCTGTGCCTGTACCGTTGGTGTAGGCACAGTCTGAAGCTGCCTTTGCAAGATCAACCAACCGGCTCCCGCCAGACTCGCCGCCAGAAGGAATCCGAGGATGAAGTTTCTCACGGTTGTTTCCCCCGATCCTTCAACACCGCTCCTTCGCCGACACTCTCCAGCGGCTGAGCCACAAGCTCCTCGAGACCCGACAGAGCCTTGAGGTGCTCCGCCTGCTGCTCGTGGTAACGCATTTCGTAGTCAAGAATCGTGTTGAAGTTTGAAAGTATCGTCAGAAAGTCCACAGCGCCCGTTTCGTAGCTTGCCAACGACGACTCGAGAGCAAACTGCGACTGCGGGACAATCCTTTTGGAATACAGATCCATGAGCTTCCTGGAAGCCTCGGCCGTTTGGAAGCGCTCGCGAATCCGAAACGCCAGCATTTGTTCCGCAGACCGATAAGTGCGCTGCGCCTCGACAAGGCGAAGGGCCGAATCCTCCAACCCATACCTCTGCTTCCGCCAGAAATAGACGGGCACATTCACTTGAACCCGCATCTCCCACATATCCTTCATCCGGCCCATGTTGTAGTAACCCGCCATCACGTCGAAGTCAGGATAGTACTCTTTGCGGGCCATCTGCACGCCGAGCTGCTTGCTATCGATCAAAGCTCGTTGTGACCGAAGCATCGGCGATGCCTGTCCGGCGCGGGTTTCCAACAGTTCCAGTGACGGCAAGTCTGGCAGACTCGCAGCCGGCTCGGGCCGGCCGAGTGAGCTGCCCGGCGGGCGGTTCAAAAGCGCCAGGATCTCTGCCGCCAGCGTGGCTTTTCTCTGCTCCAACAGCAGCAGCTTGTTCTCGAGGATCGAGATCTCTACTTGCGATCGGACCAGGTCCTGCTGCGTCGCTCGCCCCACGGAATAGCGTGCCTCCGCTACTTTGGACAGTGTCTGCAGAACCGATTGACTGCGTCGCAGAATACCTGCAGCTTCGTAGGTAAAACGAAGTTCGTAGAAGGCAGACTTCAGCTGCGAAACCAAACTCAGCTCGCGGGCACGAAACATCTGGCCCTCACTCTCGGCTTCTTTCCAGGCCATGCCGCTCTTCAAAGTTCGTTTGCCCGGGTAGGGCAACTCCTGCGCGATCTGCATTCCCACATTGCTCGTGGGCTCCACACCCAAGCCAGCCCCGGGAAGAGGGTTGCCGTTGCTGCTCCAACCGGCCGTGATGCGTGGGTCGGGAAGTGCGCTCTCTCGATAAGGCCGGGTTTGGGCTGCTTCGTAACGCTTTCTCACGGCTTGCAACTCCGGGCTTTTGGCGAGCAGCTCATCGACAAGCGAGCTGAGGGACACAACACGCTCTCCAGAGGGCCCGGTGGCTTGGGCCTGGGATGGGTTGGAAGTTAGGCCGAGCAACCCGGCAACGACCAGCCAGCGCACAATGAGTCGGTTCATGTGAGGCTCCCAGTTTTGTGACAATGAATGCCAGTAGACACCCAAAGGAACAATCGTCTCCAGCTTGCAGAGTACCCCAAACTCCGAGCCCTCCCTAACAGCCAGAGCCCTGCTTCGTAACGCCGAAGCGAAGCAGTCGCTCGAGCGTCAATAACGACTTCGAGTGTGCGTAGCCAGCTCTCGCACCCTCGCGGCCTGTCGCCCTCGGTCTGTCTGCCTCGGCCGTTATTTGATTGACGCCGCCATTGCCTCGTGCTCTTTGGCAAGTGCGGCAAGAGCTTCGGCGGCGGCGGTGTAGCTCTTCACCAGCCAAGCGCAGTGATCGATGGTGCCTGGCGCATGCGGAGTCTTCTTCACTCCTTCACCCGCTCTTCGGTACCACGCGGCCATCGCATCGTGTTCTGTTGCTCTGGCGCGAGCGTTGGCAGCTTCGGTGCGATAGTAGCCGGCGATTGCGCTGTGATCGGCGGCGGTTTTGGCGCCCGCAATCATCTCCTTTAGGGCGCGTTTGGAGGTCCCACCCGCGGCTTGAGCGATGACGCCACGCTCTGCCATAGCCGCCAACACCATCGTGAGCACAACATGTGGGAACAATTTCGAGAGATTCATGGGTAGCTCCTTTTGAATTGACAGATGAATTTGGCCAGTTAGACAACCGGACCGCACAGAGTCGCTCCCCGCGGGCTCAGGCGAACGGCGACTTCAAGCCATAAGGCTCAAGCTGGTTCAACACACATGCTGGGCGTTGGCAGACTACAAATGAGAGATCGGGGTAGGAATCAGATCCGTAGGCAGGAGGATTGAAGGTAGGTATCGGACCGATCCGATCGAAAGACGATGGCCGATGTATCAGGAGGAGACGATGCCGTTAGCAAAGGATGGATGGCAACTGCCACAACGGCAACCAGCCCTCGCGCCTGAATTCTGAGGTCTTCGGAGGAACTTGCGGCGGGCACAGCTGGCTGAGAACGAACCGGCAAAGGATTCGAGACATGGCAGCAATTCGCCAGTTCCTTGCGCGCTGCGAAGCCTTGGTTCCGGGCACCGGCGCGGCAACAGCTCATCGAAGGCAGCGCTGCCTCGCTCATCTTGCAGTGCGTAGACGCAACTTGGGCAGCCTGCCGTGAAGAGCCGCCACACAGCGCCATAGGGACGCCGCTGTTGGTGCCCAGCATCAGCAGAATCAGCAGCACTGGCACGGCTCGTTTCATCGCAGTCCTGGAGCCCTCCTGCTGTAGAGAGGTTTGCACATGAGTTGCCAAGTGAACCAGCAGCAACCTGTCAGATCCTTCGGCGTTTGGCGCCAAAGGGTTACGAATATTTTACACCCATTTGCTGCTTTTGCCACAAAAAGCCTTCGAACGCGAACTTTGCCCCAACGCGGTGGAATATCCGCTCTCTCCGTGGGCTTCGCCCCTGCTATCCCCGCTGCATGGCGGGCTAACTCACCAAGGGCTCCGCCCTTGATATCCCGGGAATCGTCCTCGAATCCAAAGGCCGAGGACGACGACGAGGACGAGCACGAGAAAAACGAGAACAAAATCCTCCTAACGTCGTGCATAACGGTTTAACCAAGGGCTGCCGTCCTTGATATCGTGCTTGGGTCGCCAAGATCACCGCGCTGACCGTGGCTACCAAGGCATAACCAGAACAGAATTCTCGCAGTCGGTGCCCGATCTTCCCAGTTCAAACCGCAGACCTGCGCACCGCGCAAGTCTGCGAAAAACGCGTCGATTCTGTCTCGATGTTTGAATCGAACGAGGACTCGAAGAGCGGTTGGGCCGGCGAAGGTTCGCGCCTGGTGTTATCGAGCCGCTTGCTGAGTGGCGGCGCTTTCGACTTCCAACAAGACGGGTTGTGACGAATGCTCCGTAGGTACCAGGGCTTCTACAATGCCGACAGCGTAAATCGTTCTGGACTCCGGCTTCACGAAGGGCCGGCATTGCAGAGTGAACGTCCGTTCTGTTTCGTCTTCCGCGATCATGACTCCGTTCAGGCCGACGTCGATTGGCCGGACCCCATAAGGAAGATCCTGCAGTCGAAAAAGCACGCGTCCCTTAAATCCATTGAACCGCTCGACGGCCAGTGTCACCTGTGCTTGCCCTCTGGGCGAAATCCGAATCCGGTCCTGCTTGATGGAAACTTTGATGTCCGGCTGCGGCATCACCGAAATCACCTTCAACAAATCGCCTCCATTGGCGACTCGTTGGACAATCTGGTTGCCTGATCTGGCCTGGCCGGTAATGCGGTAGCGAACCCATTTCCCTGGCAAGCTTGCGCCAGGCTTCACCGACAGCAGCAACGTGACCGATTTTTCCCGCGCAGGAATAACTCCCTTCGTCGCTGTGAGTTGCTCAGGCAAGTCCGAAAACGCGACCTCAACCGGACCTTCGAATCCCTCTTGCCTCAAGACCGTGACTTCGACCGGGATCTTCGAGCCTTCTGGGATGTTCGGATTGATGGGCGAAGCAGAGATCAGGAAGTCTGGCACGGGTCCGCGCAGGGTGAAGCGATAAGCGAAATCGCTGCCGCCTTCGCCACGCACATCGGCTACGCGGGCGTAGTAGTCGCCATCGGCGGGCGCCGTAAACGTGACCCGCGAGTCCTTGCCGTACCCTGGCCCGCCATCGTCGTTACGATAGTAGAAATGGAAGAGAGGCATGCCGTTGGGGGGGAACGACGTGCCGGGAGGATGCAAGTCAACCTTATAGATGAAGTCGTCCAGCGCGTGAGCTTCCGGCGTGGTATCTTCCATGCCAAGCCGCTGCCCCCCGAAGTTGTCGAACGTGACATCCTCGTCAGGTCCGTTGGTGAGCTTCACGACCTTCATCAGGTCGTTTCCCGAAACCATATAGTCGTCCAGCTCGAGCGGTTGAGACTGCGCGATGCGCAGACCGGACGATTTCGAGTCGCGATCGAACAGAGTGATCTGCGTTTTCCAGGCAGGCCGGGCTGTCAGGCGAGGAATAAGATTCCCTTTGGCATCGAGGACTTCAACGACCGAGTCCAACGGAGAGCCTAGCCGGGCAGCGGCGGTTTCCAGAATTAAGCGTTGACCCTTCTTAGCGGTGAAGCGGTAGTAGTCTGGCTGCGCCTGCCCAGCTGTGTCACGGCCGATTCGGGCATTGACGGTGATGGGAACCTGAAGGGCCATGGCGGCCTCCAGGGAATGGTTTCGCCCGTCTTCTTCGACTTCGTCGTAAGGGCCGATCGCAATCGGCAGCGCGTTGACGGCTTCTCCTTTTTCCGTCGCCACTGAGAGAGCGCCCACATCCATCGCTTTCCCGGCAGCCAGGCCAAAAGGCAGTGGTGTCGCAGTCGAGGTCTTTCCCAGATTGAACCCCGACACCTGAAACGATCGCTGCGTTCCAGCCTTCAATCCCAGAGGATAGCGGCTGACGACCAACGGAGTCTCGCCCATGGTCAGGCGGTAAAAGTGGCGCAAACTGCCGCTTTGCAGATAGTCGGACACTCGGGCAGCGTACCAGCCGTCCTTCGCAACACGGTGACCGATGACGGATCGATTCTGTTGGCCGCGGCTACTGGCGATGGATTTGCCGTCAGAGTCAAGAAGGTCGACCACTGGATCCAACGACGAGCCCGTGATGTTGATCTGCAGCACGACCTCTTGGCCGGCAGCCGCTTGAAAGCGGTAGTAGTCATCATCGCCAGCCTTCAAAACAGTTCCGTTGACGGTGGCGGGCAGTTTCAGGCTCTGTGCACCCGAGGCGGAGTCGTTCGGTTCCTGCTCTTCCAGCTCAGGAAACGTCGAGACGACGACTCTCCCTGGCGTTGAGCTTCCACGAGGCGTGATCACACGAAACAGGTGGGTGCCGGCCGCCATCCAATCGGCGGCTTCGATCTTGACCTTGGCTTGCATCTTCACCGGGTCCTGAAAATAGGGCTTGGCCACGACGCTGACTTTGGTTTCCAACGCCAGCCTCGATTCTGGTACTGGGCCAACCTCCAGAATCGTTCCAGTCAACCCCGGCTCAGAAAACACAATCTCGCTGGCTCCTGCCAAACCCGTGCCTTCGACGAGAAAAACCGCCGCAGTTCCTCGCTGCATCCCAGCAGGCGATGTGAAGCTGACCGTTGGCGGAGTAGTCTGAGCGAGCAGCCACCTGCAGTTCAAGAAGCAGAGCAAAGTCAGAATCTGAAATCTGTGAATTCGTTGAGACATGCGAGACTCCTGACTGCCTTAGGCGCTTAGGGGCGACACTTGTAGAATTTTGTTCTCGTTTTTATCGTACTCGTCCTCGTCGTCGTCCTCGGCTTCTGGATTTGAGAACGAGGACGAGGGCGATTGTCGGGGATATCAAGCGCAGAGCTCTTGGCTGGCTAGTGGTTAAAGACAAACTCCTTGCTGGTCAGCATCGCCCATGCGAAGTCTTCGAGCGCTTCTTGCCGAACTTTCGGGCCTTTTCCAGCTGAAGCAGCTTCCAGCGATCGCACGGCTTCGCTGTGCTCGGACTCCGTCGGATAACGGCTATAAGAAGCCAGATAGAGAGCTTCTACAACCTCAGGGTTGGGCAGGTTACGCTTCAGAGCAGCGGCAATCCACCCATCCTGCGAGGAAAGTTTCTGATTGATCGTTTCACCGTTGATCACGTGGAGCGCCTGCCGAAGATTCGGCTGGGCCTCCCGCTCGCAGGCACAGGTTGCCGCACGCTGCGGACGGCCGAACGCATCGAGAAAATAGGAATCCACCGAGGTGTCTGGCAACTGCAGCGCCCGGGTTCCTTTCGGAAAGCCGCTGAAGTCAGTGGGGACTTGGGTCACTTGAGAAACCGCATCCA
This sequence comes from Acidimicrobiia bacterium, assembly GCA_016871215.1. Classification (GTDB taxonomy): domain Bacteria; phylum Acidobacteriota; class Terriglobia; order Versatilivoradales; family Versatilivoraceae; genus VFZK01. The sequence continues at coordinate 15,037 of VFZK01000017.1, forward strand.
GGATCACTTCGGCAGGCAAGCGGCGGGCCTGATAGTGCGAGAAATAGCGGTCGTCGTTCACGTTCGCCGGGGTCGTTTTCCAGGAACGTTGATATGTTGCGGACGTGAGAATGACTCGGCACAGGTGCTTAAGGTCGTATCCGTTCTTCACGAAATCTTCGACCAAGGCATTCATCAGCGGTTCGTTGGAAGGCGGGTTCGTGGAGCGGATGTCGTCGACAGGATCGGCTAGTCCGCGCCCCATGAAGTTGGCCCAGACCCGGTTGACAATCGTCCGAGAGAAAGATCGGTTCTGGGGCGACGTGAGCCAATTGGCCAGGATCTGTCGTCGCTCCTGCGGAGAATCGAGCGCGATCTCCTCCCCATCCAGCGGGGCCGGTGGCAACGCCTTGTTCAGGCGAGGATGATCGATGTCGCCACTCACCGCATTGACCACCACAATCTCGCCAGGCGTGTCGCCAGCTTTCTGGCGCACCCTGGCAAACAGGTTCGCCATCTTGTAATAGTCGACCTGGGTCCATTTTTCGAGCGGATGATTGTGGCAGCGGGCACACGTCAGGCGCAATCCCATGAAAGCCACAGTCGTGTTCTCGGTGACCCGGATCGGGTCTTTGTGGATCTGATAAAAATTCAGTGCGCCGTTCTCCCGGCTGCTGCCCGTCGAGGTGAGCAGCTCTCGCACCATCTTGTCCCAAGGTTTGTTCTCCTGGACTGAAGCACGAATCCAGTTGTAAAAGGAACGAACGGCGGCGGGGTTCAGCTTCTTGTTGCCGGAGGTGGCCTTGTTATCCGACAGCAACAACAGATCGGCCCATTTGTAGCTCCAGTAATCGACGTAGGCTTCCGAAGCAAGCAGCCGCTCGATGAGCGCCTGGCGTTTGTCTCGATTCCCGCTGTGCAGGAATTCTTTCACGGCGTCGATCGAGGGCAAGGTGCCGGTCGTGTCGAGGTAGGCCCGGCGAATGAACTCGCCGTCGGTGCAAGGCCCCGAAGGCTCGAGGTTCAGGATTTCCAGTTTGGCCAACGCCAGCTTATCGATGTAGTTCGCTCGAGGGGCCTGCTCAAAGCGGTCTCGCGAGATTTGCTGCTGAAACGGAACCACCAGCGTGGCCACAGCGACCTTGCTGAGAAACATCGCCGTGATGGAAGCTTCGCCGCTGCCTTTCAGCTCTACCAGCCCTCGATCGTCGACCGAAGCCGTTCCGGCATTGGTCGATTCGAACCGCACCCAGGAAGTGACGTCTTCCATGTAGCCATCATTGAAGACGGCCGTGACGACCAATTGTTGGCGCGTGCCTGGCCGAAGCTTGACGAGCGCCGGTTCGATGCGAATGCCCTCGATGCGGCGGTCGCCGTCCTGCGGCGGCTTGATGCCTTCGGCGATCCATTGCGAGATGACTTGATACTCGCGGGAGTCCACACCGAAGCGCCGGCCGCCCGCGTGCGGTACCAGAAGTGTGGGTTTCAGCAGGACCAGGCTTCGACCCGGTTCGCGAGCAGTCACCCGCCGGCCAACTGCTTCTCGAGTCAATACTAGATAGTCTGCCAGGGGATCGTAGCCCCGCAAGGTCAACTTGAAACCGTTCTTGCCGGCAGCGGCGCCATGGCATGCCCCCATGTTGCAACCGGTCTTGGTGAGCACAGGAACAACGTGGTTGCGAAAACTCCACTCGGGACGCTGTTCGATGTCGCGCGCTGAAACCGCCACCGAGGTCTTCAAGGCGCCGACGCTGGCCAGAATCGTCCCGGCGCCACTCGCCACCGGCAAGACTCGGTCTCCTTCGATCCGAACGGTCGAACGACTCTCGACCTGCATCAGCGCCTTGGCAGTCAGATCTTCCGAGTAGCCGTCCGCATAGGTTCCTTCAACGACCAACTGCTGGCTGGCCCGCGAAGAACCAAGCACAATCGACGAGGGATAAACGGTGATTTTTTGAAGTGCAGGCTTCGGACCTGTGGGCGAGGTTTTGCCGGCAGAAGACTGGCTGAAGGCAGTAGTGCCGGCCAGCAGCGACAGTGCAACGGCTCGACTCAGGAAGCTCCACCCCAAGGAAAGACCGCGCGCGTGGGCCGGTATCGAAAACAGCTGCCTTCGACAACTCTGCATCCCCATGGCTACGCCTCTAAGAAACCGAGCGGATCGCGGCGATGAGTGAAACCCAGCGATCGTCCAGGGTTCCTATGAAATGAGCCGATCTGTTAGGCAATCTCACGCTAGCAACTCTCGGACTGGGCTGGCGTTGCCATCGACCAGCGGCACAATCCGGCCGAGCTGTGCGGGCAAGAAGGTCTCCAGCTCGAGTCCCATCAGGTGATAAATCGTGGCCGCCACTTCCGGAGGACTGACGGGTCGATCCTTGGGAAAACCTCCGATGGCATCCGAAGCTCCAACGACCTGGCCTCCTCGAATGCCTCCTCCCGCAAAGATGGCGGTCCAGCACCCCGGCCAATGGTCCCGTCCGCCGGCTGGGTTCACTTTGGGCGTGCGTCCAAATTCTCCCGTTGCGATCACCAAAGTCTTCTGCAGCATGCCACGTTGGCCGAGGTCGTCGAGCAGAGAGCTGAATGCGTGGTCAAACATCGGTCCTACCAAGTCACGGTAACAACTGATGGGGCTGAATGGCCGCGAGCCGTGAATATCCCAGGTGATCTCGTCAAACACGGTCTCGAACATGTTGACCGTCACATACCGTACTCCGGCCTCGATCAAGCGGCGCGCGAGCAGACAACTTTGCCCGAAACGATTTCTGCCGTAGGAATCGCGAACCTTGTCGGGCTCCTTGCTCAATTCGAAAGCCTCGCGCGCTCGCGCGGAGGTCATCAGACCGTAGGCTTGATGAAACGTGGAGTCGTACAAGCGCGCGTCCGGAACGGACTCCAGCTCTTGGATCGATTTTTCGACCAGCTTGCGCCAATCGCGCCTCCGATCGGTCCGGATCGCCGCCAAGTGCTCGGGCGGCAGCAGGTCAGGCACTTTGAAGCCAGGGTCAGAGGGATCCGCATTCAGAACGAACGGATCGAAGGTCTTTCCCAGAAATCCCGCATCCTGCCCATGCGGCAATCCGCCGCCCGTGGCGCCAATCGGCCTCGGAAGCAGCACGTGGGGCGGTACCGCTCCTCTTCCCCCTTTCTTGTATCCCAGGACGCAGCCGAAATGGGGGGAGACAACGCCACCCTGAAACAACCGCCCCGTCTGCATGATCTGGTGCCCAATGTCGTGGACTCCAGCAGCCGTGTGATACAAGCTGCGAACCAAGGCGTACTTGTCCGCGTGTTGCGCCATGCGCGGAAAGATCTCGCTAATCTCGATTCCCGGAACGTTTGTTTTGATTGGCTTGTACGGGCCGCGGATTTCGAGAGGCGCTTCCGGCTTCATGTCCCAGGTGTCCAACTGGCTGGGGCCGCCGACGAGGAACAATTGAATTACGTTCAAGTCGTTGTCTTCTGGAACAGCGCCCTCCGCCTTAAGCGACAGGAAGTGGTTCAGCCCGAAACCCAACAAGCCAAGAGTGCCAGCGTGCAAGAAATCGCGCCGCGTGTAGCCGTCACAAAAATGAACCGGCTTGTCAGCATCGAATCGAAACATGATGGCCCTCCGACCTCATAGACTCGGCCTCAACAATCAAGCAAGGCGCGACCCACAGGCGGTTCGCAGCGCGCCACAACGGCGGCGGGCTGGAACTCTGGAATCACCTGGTCTGGCTTTGCCGATGCGCTCCGGCAGAGCTGGCGTGCTCCACTACAAACGCATGAGCGATCGCGTTCGACTTTCCTGCTCGGCCAGCATCGTAGCGCGTACGCAGTAATCATAGCCGGATTCGCTCGATTTTCAACGTCTGCCGACTCGTGAAGGCCAGGGCTTCATCCAGCGTGAACACGCCGGCAGTGCAACCCAGCGCACTGGCAGACGAGGCGCCGATGGCGCTGGCGAAGCGTAGAGACTTCTCCAGAGACCAGCCTTCGAGAAGACTCGTGATATAACCTGCCGCAAAAGCATCCCCGGCGCCGGATTCGTCCACAGCCTGAATGGCATAGGTACCGGCACGGATGATCTCTCCATTACGGACGGCCACCGACCCGTGCGCGCCCAGTGTCACGACGATGTCGCAGGCCGGGTTGAGGGCGGACAAGAAACTCGCCTGTCGGGCCGGGTCTTTCAAGCCGGTCATTGCTTCGGCTTCATCGCTGTTGGGTAGAAACACATCGGTATGCGCAAGCATCGACTCAAGTTGGCGCCGCGACATCGACAGTCCCGGCGGCGTAACGACGTCCAGCACGGTTCGCACTTGCCTTTGTTTGGCCGCGTGAAACAGCTGTGTCAGATCGTCAGCGCCGAACTTCGGCATCACCATGTAGCCACCCACATAAAGAATGCTGGCCCCATCCAGCAAGGAACAGTCGACATCGGCAAACGAGAAATCGGCGTTGGCGCCGATGCAATGGAGAAACCGCCGGTCTTCACCAGTGACGTTCAGGATGACGGTGGCAGAAGTGGGATGGGTCGTGCTCGAAGCGACGCTTGAGCAGTCCACTCCCAGGCGGCGCAATTCGTCCAGAACGAAGCCGCCGAACAAATCGGTTCCGACTTTGCCTAGCACTTTCGCTTTGCGTCCCAGCCGGCTGAGACAGACTGCCGTATTGCTCGCACAGCCCCCCACACTCATCAGGAAGCGGTCGGTCAGGCTCAGCTGGCCAGCAGCCGGCAGCGCAGAAACCGGGTTGGCGAAAATATCGGCAACCAGAATGCCAAGGCAGATGACGTCCATAGGCGATAGTTCGTTGGCGGTGGTTCACGCCTGAAGAACCACAGTTAGCCGCGAAGACATTCTTGCGCTCGACATCGGATCTGCGGAGACCAAGACAGGAACCGAACGATACCCAAACACCAAGTTCCCGTTTCCTGTCCCGACATCGTCTTCACGCGTGCGCTTCTGAGGTCAGCCCTGACACAGCTCCTTCACCGTCGCAACGATCCTCTCAACCGACGGCACAAAGAAATTCTCCATGACTGGCGCAAACGGAACCGGAGTATCTGGCGCCGTGACGCGACGAATCGGACCTTGAAGATACCCGATGCAGGAATCTGCCACCCGTGCTGCCACTTCGGCGCCCCACCCGCCCGTCAGGGTGTCTTCATGGACAATCACCAACCGGCCGGTTCGTTCGACGGAACCGAACACCGTCTTCCAGTCGAACGGAACCAACGTTCGCACGTCGATTACTTCAGCCTCGATGCCTTGTGCGCTGAGGGTCTTTGCCGCCAGCGCGGCCTTGTGAACCATCAACAGATTCGCCACGATCGTAACGTCACCACCCTGGCGGACGACCTTGGCTCCTCCAAAGGGCAACAGATACTCCTCTTCCGGCACAACTCCAAAAACCTCGAGACCACCCGATTCTTTTCGCGACCCTTTGCTTCCGTAAAGCAGTTTGTGCTCGAAGAACAGCACAGGATCGTCCATGCGAATCGCGGTTTTCAGCAGACCTTTGGCGTCGTAGGGATTCGACGGGCAGGCGATCTTCAATCCTGGAACATGGAAAAAATAGGACTCGAGCGATTGGGCGTGCTGCGACCCGCGCGTTGTCGCTCCGACGGGCGCCCGCATCACCATCGGTACTCTGAGCTTTCCACCGGACATATAGCGCATCTTGGCCGCGTGGTTGGCCAGCTGGTCCATCGCCAGGAAGAGGAAGTCGGCATATTGAACATCGGCCACAGGCCGCAGGCCGCCGAGGGCTGCTCCAACAGCGATCCCGGTGAAGCCAGCCTCGGAGATAGGAGTATCGATCACTCGCTCGGAGCCGAACTCATCGCTGAGCCCGAGCGTCACGGTAAAGGCGCCGCCGAATCCACCCTTGATGCCAATATCCTCTCCGATCAAGATCACCCGCTCGTCTCGGCGCATTTCTTCACGAAGCGCCTCTCGGAGGGCCTCGACGATGGACAGCTTGCGTCCCTCGACTTCAGGCTTGGCCAGCACATTATTCAGCATAGACATCGGCGAGGCACTCCTCAGGCAACGGGCTAGGGCTGGATTCGGCAAACTCAACCGCGTCGTTCAATTCTTGTTCGACGCTGGCTCTGCAGCGGTCGATGATCTCACGGGTCAAAAACCCCTCCGCGAGGTAGCGGGTCTCGAACCGGGAGATCGGATCCTTGGTTTTCCACTCGGCAACTTCTTGCTTGGATCGGTAGTGCCCTGGATCGCTGCGGGAATGACCCGCAAAGCGGTAGGTCTCCAGCTCGAGAAGCGCGGGCCCTTGCCCAGACCGCGCCCGTTCACCGGCCTCTGAGACCGCCTCGTAAACCGACACGACATCGTTGCCGTCGATGGTTCGCCCGGGAATACCGTAGGCCGAGGCGCGTGCACTCACCGTTTTGACCTTCATCACGGAGTCGATCGGCGTGGAGGCCCCGTACTTGTTGTTCTCGCAAATGAAGACAACAGGCAGGTCCCAAATGGCCGCCATGTTCACGGTCTCGTGGAAGATTCCTTCATTCACGGCCCCATCACCGAAGAAACAGGCTGCAATATTGGGTTTCTTAAGATACTTGAACGACAACGCATAGCCGGTCGCCAGCGGAATGCCGCCGCCGACAATCGCGATCGCCGGCAGCATTCCCAGCTCCGCGTCACCCATGTGCATCGAGCCGCCTTTGCCGTGGCAACAGCCGGTGCTCTTGGCAAACAGCTCGGCCATCAGCGCTTTGACAGGAATGCCGCGCGCGACAGCATGCTCGTGCGGACGATGCGTACTGGTCAGCATGTCGCCCGGGCTGAGCGCTTCACAAACACCCACGGCGCTAGCTTCCTGTCCCTGCGCCTGATGAATAGTTCCGGGCATTCGGCCTTGCAAGAATAGAGAGTTGACTCGATCTTCGAACATCCGGCAGAGCAGCATCTTGCGATACATGCCGAGCAGCCGTTCCTTCGTCAGAAGAGAGGACGTCATAGTGAATTCAGATGGAACTGCATCCTTTCGAGAAACTGCGCCACGGCGATTCCGTCCACCACTCGGTGGTCGGCTGACACCGTGGCTGCGCAGACACTCAACGGCTGGGCTCGCTCCTCGCGCCAAACCACCTGCTGGCGCAAAGCGCCAACGGCCAAAACAGCTGCGCAGCCTGGGGGAATAATCGCCGAGAATTCCTTGACTCCGAACATCCCCAAGTTCGAAATCGCCAGCGACGGCATAAACGGCACGACAGGTATCTTCCCCTTCTGGGCCGAGCCGATGGCCGCTCTCATCTGCTGGAGGAAACCTTCGACAGAATCGGCATGCGGATCGGGCACCGGCACGAGCAGCAAGGCGCCGTCCACGCCCACCACGATCGTGACGTGAGCTGCGGACTGGGGCTCGGCCTTTCCATCGCGGACCGCGACGTTGATTCTGGGGCTCTCTGCCAAAGCGGCTGAGGCAGCCCGAACGAGGCAGTCGTTGACGGAAGCGGCCAGCTCGGGATGCTCCTCGTTCCAGCGCACTCTCCATCGTTCGGCACAAGTCATGTCCAAATCGACTGTAACGTAGAAATGAGGGATGGTTGATTTGCTACGGCTGGTGAGGGCCGCCATCGCCTCCTGCGCCTTGGTCTCGCGCGCCGGGACGTTTTCTGCGACCTGTCTGTTGTCTCGCCTCGCAACAAACTGTTCGACGTCGGCTTTCGTGATCATGCCCTGTGTGCCGGTCCCACAAACGTCCGAGAGGTCGACACCGAGCTGTTTGGCAAGCATGCGCGCCGCCGGCACGGCAGAGACCGGACCCGAAACTGAAGGACGGTCTGCGCTCAGAGACGCGTCAGGCAGGGGCACAGGAGCAGAGACTCTGGCATTCAGCGCTACCGCTGCCTCCTCTTCCAGCTCTTCATCGGAGCTGTCGGTCAAGATCGCTACAGGCGTGGACGCCGCGACTATTGCGCCCACTTCCGCCAGCCTTCGGCGAAGGAATCCGCCGACATAGGCCTCGACATCCATTGTTGCCTTGTCGGTTTCGACCTCTAGCAAAGGATCCCCCATGGCCAGCTTGTCGCCGGGCGCTTTCAGCCAAGACACAATCTTGGCCTCGCTCGAAGTCTGGCCAAGATCTGGCATGATGATCACGTGTCTCATCGGTTCAATAGACAACCCGACCCTCTTCGGTGACGCGCTTTGGTTGGCCTTCGGCTTCGAAAAGCGAAGCGCACAGCCGGGCGCGCAGGGTGCGTTTCGGGTCCAGGTTAAGCTGTGTGCCTCGCTCGATCGCCTTTTGAAGCCCCAAGCCTGGGATGCTGCTGTGCGGTTCGATTCCAGTCACGTAGCCTTGACCCCACCAGGGGTAATCGGAAGTGCCGCAAAACTCCTGCCAAAGCCACAGATAGCGGAAGACGCTGAGATCCCAGTGGAGCGCGAAGCCGAGACGCGTCTTCTCGTTCAGGAGGCAATACCAACCGTCGCTGAGGCCAGACAGGTAGGATAGATGCGTGAAGCGAGCCGTGGGGGGCCACATGCGGCTGACGTCGAAGTCATCTCCAGAGTGGGTTCGAATGAGCGGAAAGCTTTCGAAGCGTGTCTCAGGCGGCAGCAGCTGTGGCGCGGGCAACAGATGCCCCGTTTCGAGGCTGGCCGCCGGGGCATAAAGGCGACAGTGCTCGTCAAGGAAGGGAGCACCGAACGCCGGATGATGTCCCCACATGAAATCCATCGGTTCAGCGCCCTCGTTTGTGATCGCTTCCTCGATCTCCAACACGGCCCGGTCCGAACGGAGCGTCAGAGTCTTTTCCACCCGAAAAGGACAGCGTACCGTGCGGACCCAGCACTTCACCGCGACCTGCCGGGGAGTATTCTCGATTACCTCAAGCTCCCAGGGTACTTTGCAAACTTCACCATGAAAACCCAGCTCGGCGCCCTTGTAGACGCAGTTGTCGCCGGCATTCGGAAATAGCTCTTGCCAGCCTCCCGGGTAGAAATCCATGAAAGGAGCCGCAGGGGCAGGCGTGTCATGGACGTAGGTTTGCGGGTTCTTCACCCCCCAGGGCGTCTTAAACATCACGTCCACGCCACTCAGCTTGTGCCGGAACTCGACGATATCGGTTCCCTTGCCCAGAAGCACAACAACGCGCAGTTGCCGGTTCTCCATTGAAAACGCAGGTATCCCGCTAATGCTGAGGTCTGTATCCAGTCGGCAATCGCTCATCGTGGTATCGGCGAATTCGGTTATTGAAGCTGTAGCGAAGGTCGCGCTTCAGCATGTTCAGCACGCGCAGGACGGTGGGCAGTCCCATCTCAAGATACTCTTCACGCGTCTTGAATACGGCGCCTTCCCAGTGCGTGTGCGGTACGTACCAGAGCGTACCCTTGTCCGTCGTGGGGGGGGCGGCGCTTGCCGTTGGGCCAAGGCGTCCGGCCACAGCCCGCAAAGAATGAGAGCCACAACAGTCCAGAATGATCGCTTCATGCGCTGCTCGTTCGCGGCCATTCGGCAGGCCGCATTCGGCCAAACTTGCTTGGACGTCGATAACGCTAGTGGAATTCGGTCTTGTTGAGCAACCTCGGTGGGGCTCTTCGTTACCCCACTTCCGGCGCTCGCTTGATCCGAGGATCGGTGAAGAGATCTGCCTCGTCAGTGCTCCGTGTAGAGAACTCCGACACGATCGCACCCTCTGGCCCAGCCTGGAACCAATGGAGGGTGTCGGGAACCAGCGTATATTGATCGCCTGGCTTCAGGCAGATCTCCTTGAACACCGTGTAATAGCGCTCGGAACCCGGCGGCGGAGCGCAGGAAACGGGCTTTGACGGTGTGCCCGGAACGTAAAGGTAGACCGTGCCCCAACGGCGGCGAAAGGTTTCCTCCTTCCCAAGCACTCCGCCAATCGTGGGATGCCGATGCTCAGGACAAGTCTGTCCGGGTGTCATAACGAGTTCTTTCGCACAGCAGCGTTCGGTGTTCACGTAGGTAATGATCTGGAGCCCCGTCTTTTCCAGCTCGTTTAACCCGAAGTCGGCCACTTCAAAGCGTTCCCGCTCACCAGGGGTGATCACCAGGCCAGCCTCTTGCAGCATGGCAGTGGATTCTTCGACAGCCTTTTGGTACTGCGAACGATCGATCATGGCAGACCTCCTAATGTAACCCAGGGCGTCACCTGGCTTCACAGCTTACGGCACATCGGAAACGTTGCTCGCAACTGTCAGACGGAGAACCGAGAACTCAGCCTCGATTCCCGCCCGGAATGGACTTCACAGGCACCTCCCACTTCATGACAAGCGACGTTCCGCAGGTCCCGACAATTTCGAATCCCAGCCGCTGGTAAAGCCGCGCGGCCCGGATTGGCAGATGAAACACTCAAAGATAGGGAAAGGCAGCGATGCTGCGCTACATCAATCAGCTGGCCAAGCAACTGCGTTCCAACGCCTTGCCGCCGTTTGGGGACAACGGCAACCGTCAACTCCGGAGTCTCGTCGTCGATGTATCCATACCCTTTCTCTCCGCCTGTCAGAAGCCGCCACCAGGCTGCGCCGATACGCATTGAGGTCGTGGCATCGACCGCCACAAGACCGAAGTCGTGCGTTCTCCCCCAGCCTCGCAAGTACCTCTCGATTTCTGGCCGGCGCAGAATATCCCGCCCAGGCGGCTCTATGCCCGGCGGCACGTAGATGGCTTGATACAGCATCTCCCAGAGGAAGAACTCGTCTGACGAAACAATCGGTCGAATCAGGTAACTCACAGACAGCTCCGCGGTGGGGTGCCCGCTTTCGTGGCCCGTGCAATGATCGCACGTTGCGCTTCAGGCGCTACCCGCTGGCCTTAGAGCAAACCCGTACTTCTGGATGAGCTCCTTGACCCGTTTCTTGACCGCTTCTCGCCCCGCAACCATGATGTCTTCAGAACCCCCCATTCCCAGGAACAGATGCGGATTCATTGGCTCCTGATAGGCAGCCATTTTCTCCCTCACTGCGGCTAGATAAACTTGTTTGAGCGTCGTTCCAAAGTTGAACTTGGTCACTCCCAGTCGGATCGCGTCGGCGGCACTCTCTACGGGAAAACCGGTCCCGCCATGGACGACCAATGGAACGTCGACAACCTCACGGATCCGGCGCAAAGCCTCCAGATCGACAGGAACGTGACCCTTCGTCAAGATGTGGACGTTGCCGATCGACACCGATAAGGCGTGCACCCGTGTTTCGTCCACAAAAGCCTTCGCTTCCTGAGGGTCCGTAATAACCTTCCTTCCGGTCACTCCATTCCAACCGTGGGGTAGTTCTCCGATCTGGCCTTCCACAAACACACCGCGACTCGTACCAAAAGCAACCACACGTTTCACAAGCGCCTTGTAATCTTCATGAGCGAGGCGCTCGTGGTCCACCATCACGGCGTTAAACCCCAGCTCGATGCCGGCGGCGATCTGGGCAAAATCGTCGCTCTCATTCAGGATTAGCGCAATCGGGATGCCTGCATTGCGAACCGACGCAGCCATCCCTGCGTAAAAGGCAAGGCTCTCGGGCTTCGACCTGGACTCGTGCATGAGGAAGCCCCCGTTGAATCCGGCAATGACGGGAGCCTGCAGCTCCTCTGCAGCTTCGACCACGGCTTGGAGCGATTCCAGATTCCACGACTCGCAGTAGCAGACGGCGTAGCCACCTCGCCTGGCGTCGGACAATAGGTCCTTCATCGCAACGATTGGCATGCTTTACCCCAGTCGCTCCTGTGCTCGCTTCAAGAACCGGCTTTCAGGCAAACCTCATCCAGACACAGCGCCACCCGCTGCAGCACCGCCGGAACCTCTGAGAGGGTGTTTAGAAAGGCCTGGTTCAAGGAGTCAGCTACGTTTGTAGTCCCGGCTTTACAGTAGCCGGAACCACCGCATTTCTTTCCGCCTAAAGGCGGGACTACGAACCAAAGGGCGCCTTTTTAAACACTCTCTGAGAAAATCGGGGACGAGCGAAGTTCCCAGCAAGTCGCTGCCCTGAGTAGCTGGGCCTAAACCTTGCCAACCTCGACCGGGCCTGAATCGTCTCCCAATTTCGGGCCGCCATGAACAACTTTCACGGTCAGCGCTTCGAATATGAACAATAGTCATGCGCATGTTGCCTGATACCTTTGCGTGCTGTCAACAGCCAACTGCTGTTTTCGGTTATGGGACTCGGCGTCTCCCTAACAACGGTGGAATCGGCGAAAGGCCTTGGAGCGCAAGCCTCTCGTTTGCTATGCTGGCGCCGCTGAAAAAGTTTCGAAACCCACACGCCTGCGATCTGGAACCAATGCGAAGGAAGCCAACCGCACGGAACGAGCCGAGCTTGGCCTCGACAACTGCTTTGCCGGAGCCGCCGTTGCAGCGCCCGATTCTCGTCTATCTCCAGGCGATCTTGCCGTCGCTTAACCCAACCGAGCGCCAGATCGGCGAGTATGTTCTCGAGGACCCTGAACGCGTTCTGTCTTCTTCGATTTCAGACGTGCGCCGTGGCTCGGGTGCCAGCGTAGGATCCATCGTTGGATTCTGCCGGTTGCTCGGCGTCACGGGTTTCGCCAACTTCAAGATCAGCCTGGCGCGCGAGCTTGCCCAAGGAGGCTTCTCAGCCGGTCTGAAATCGGCTGAAGACCAGGGTTCGCTCTACGAGAGTGTCTTTCAGTTTCACGCTCAAAGTTTGCGGGAAACGCTCCAGCTTAACTCGGAAGCAACACTGGAGCAGGCGTCGCGGATGATCGAACTGGCTCGCCGCGTCGAATTCTTCTCCATCGGCATGTCCTATCCGGTGGCCTATACCGCCTGCAACAAACTTCGCCTCATCGGCATTGCCGCCACCACCCAATCGGACTCGCACCTGCAGCTTATCGCCGCGACTCAGCTGCAGAAGGGCGATGTTGCTTTTGGCATTTCCTGCTCCGGCAGCACGTACGAAACCGTGCAGTGCTTGCAGACCGCGCGGCAGAACAAAGCAACCACGCTGTCTGTGACGAATTGCATGAAGTCCCCGATCACCGAACACTCCGATCTCGTTCTATGTGCCACACCGAGTGAGGTCAAGTATTTTCAGGCGCCCCTGGCATCGCGCATCACACAGCTTGCCCTGCTCGACGCTCTGTTCGTTTCCATCGCCCAGCGCCGCAAAAACAAGACGGCTGCGCACCTGCAGCGCGCCGGCGAAAAGCTGCTGGAACACCGCCTCATCAAAAAGGCTTGACGAAACGCCAGGTATGGGAACGACTAACACGCTTCCGGATTTGTTCTTGTGGTCGAGCACATCTAATACGTCCGGAGAACTGTTGCGCCGGATCGAGAATCCGAAGTGAGCTACGACGCGGGTCATGCAGAGCGCAAAGGCGCCACGGCGTGGCCATGAACAGATCTCCCGCTTTGACGCGGCCCTGTGGACCCCTGGGATTTCTCTTGACTCAAGTTGGCGACTGACACTAGTGTCCAGCTGTTCGAGCCTACAGTGTCTGCAAGTTGTTCATGTCAGTTCAGTAACGGGAGTTTTTGGTAGTGACCGATTTCAATTTTCTTCACTCTTAGGAAGATCCACCCGGGAGTCAGTTTTGTCACAGTGAACGGCACCTTCAGACCTCCTGATCTCGCCCGGTAAATCGGCCCATGGGAGGAAAACGGAATGAGCCGGAAAAAGGTTGCGGAGGCAGGGGCAGTGGGTCTAAGAATGCGGGATGCCACAAAGACAATTGCCCATC